>JBCCWS010000009.1 GCA_039193195.1 Pseudomonadota bacterium | reverse complement strand
GAACCTCGCCGACATGCGCCCCCTTGCGGACGCGAACGGCTTCATACCCGTGTACCCCCAGGGCTTGCCCGACGAGGACGGTGCGCCCATCTGGAACAGTGTCGGCCCCTTCTCCAACGGGGTGGACGAAATCGGCTTCACGGCCACCATGATCGATGCTCTCGCCTCGGAGTTCGCCATCGATCGCGACCGCGTGTACGCCACCGGTTACTCGAACGGCGCGAACATGACCTGGGAGCTCGCCTGCTACCTAAGCGATCGGATCGCGGCAATCGCGCCCGTCGCCGGCAGTATGTGGGAGTGGACCGAACGTCGTTGCCATCCCACTCGGGCCGTGCCCGTGGTCAGCATCCACGGTACCTTAGACTTCTATAATGCTTACGAAGGCGCTCCGCCTTTCAGTCTAGGGCTCATCGCCGCCAGCGAGTACTGGGTGGCGAACGCCGGCGCCGACCCGACGCCCACGATCGTCGACATCCCGGACACGGTGCCCAACGACGGCAGCACCGTGGAGTACTACACTTGGTCCAACGGCGCCGGCTGCGTGAGCATCGAGCACTACAAGGTGAACAGAGGTGGCCACGACTGGCCGGGGGCCACCGGCAATCGGGACATCGATGCTAATGAGATCGCCTGGACTTTCACCTCCCGCCACGACCTCGGCGGCCGCCTCGACTGCGATACGGAAGATCGCGATGCCGACGGCGTACCGAATAACGCGGATAACTGCACTGAAATCGCCAACGCCGACCAGCGCGACACGGACGGGGATGGCTTCGGTAACGCGTGCGATCCTGACTTGAATGATGACTGCCAGGTCACGGTGGACGATGCCCGACTGTTCCGCGAGTCCCTGCCACCGAACCCCTACGACGAGGACGCGGACTTTACTGGTGATGGTTTAGTCAACGGCGCTGACTTCGTCCGCCTGCGTGAGCTCTTCTTCGCCGGGCCGACCCCCGGTCCCGGACCGAGCGAAGTTCCCAATAGCTGCGACGGGGGATAACTCGGGGTAGGGGTAGCACCAGGGGTTCGTGGCTTTATTGCTGTCCAGCTTGTTGGCACTACGCGTCCGATTGGTAGCGATTCGCACTTAGGGTCGTAGACCGCGATCATTACAAGAAGGTGAGCCCAGGCTCAGCAGCGAAGTTCGCCAGATTCGGAAGCGCAAGTGCGAGTTCGCTGTCGTCGAGTCCAAACCAACGACCCATCGGTTCGGCGTACTGCTCGACCGCGACTGTGGGGATGAGTCGTCCATTCCCCGAGTCCTGGGAATGCCCAAAGCCGACCGGTGGCATGTCGCCGTAGATCGCACCACCCTGGACGCTGCCGCCCAGCACGAAGTGATGGCCGCCCCAGCCATGGTCAGTACCATCATCGTTGACGGCAAGGGTGCGACCGAAGTCCGAGGCGGTGAACAGCGTGACGTCGTTGGCGATACCTTGCGCGACCATCTCTGCGTAGAATGCGCTCACCGCCGCGTCCACCGTCGAAAGCAATCCCGGAAGGACGTCTGCTTGCGTCGAGTGGGTGTCGAAGCCACCCAGCCCGACGAAGAATACCTGGCGGCTCGCCTGCAGGTTCTGTCGAACGCTGATCGCCTCGGCGATGGTCCTCAGACTGATGCCGAGTTCGCTCTCTGGGAACTCGGTTTGCAGCGCCTCACCGCCGCCTATCGCCTCGTTGTAACGCTCGTTACTGTCGATGGCAGCTCGAAATCCCGCACCGATGTCTTGTGCCAGCACATGTCCTCCCGCGTAGACCTGATCGCGTAGGAGTGCGCGAGCCAGTTGTAGCGCCCCGGCACCACCGGGCGCGCCTACGCGCTCCTCGAGGAGCTCCAACAGGCGCATACGCTCGGCGCCGCCTGCGCTAACGTTGTAGGGCTGAGCTAGCTGGCCAGACAGGAATACGCCAGTACCGACGCTGCCGATGGTCGAGAACTCCGGTGCACCGTTGGCCCCAGCGGCCACCGCCGCATCGGCGAATAGCCCGCCCCAGCCAAACTGAGCGCCCTCTGGCGCACTCGCCTGCCAGGTGATCTGTTGGTCGTTGTGCGAGAACAGACGCGAGGGGACAGGAACCGATTGTTCCTCATAGGCTTGCCGATCTGTCGGTACGATCAGTGGTCCAACGTTGGCGACGATGGCTGCCTTCCCCTGGTCGTAGATGGCTTTGATGCCGGCGAGCTCGGGCGGCAGGGCGAACTGCCGGCCGCCGAACTGCTCCGGGTCCGCCGTCACCAGTGGCAGTAAGTTCTCCCGCAGTCGCGATTCGCCCTGCCTTGCTAGCAGCGTGCTACGGATCGTGGCGAACTCGTCGTAGGAGGCCTGGTCGTACGGGAGTAGCGTGTCGTGGTTGTCGAGGCCCCCGAAGAGAAATACGCACACCAGGGCTCGGTAGCCCTCCGTGTCCGCGGCGCCTGCGCCGAAGCTGCTCAGCGCGCCGCCCAGCGTCGTCAGGGCGAGGGAAGAGGTCGCGGCGGAGTCCCTCAAGAACATGCGTCGGGTGTAGGGCATTTCGTTGTCCTTTAGCGCGTTAGCGTTGCACGAGGTAGTCGGGAGAGGACATGAGCAAGTTCAGGCTTACCTCGACGAGCTCCTGCGCTGTCACCTCCGGGTCAAGACGTAGGGCGTTGAGAACGCGGACGATCCCCGTGCGCATCTCCGGGCGCAGGGTGTCGTAGGTGAGCTTGCTGGCCAGGTGATCGACCAGGGCTACGGGATCGCTCGCAAGGGCAATCTCCGTCGAGTAGTCGGGCAGGAAACTGCTGCGTGCCAGACGCGGATCGAGCCGGATGCCCTCGATCCGAAACGTCTCTGCCAACTCCCGAACGTCGGTGAAGGCACCCTCGCCCCGGATGAAGAAAGTCAAGTAGTGGGTGTAGCCGGGGGTCGTCGTCGCGTTCACCAGTTGCAGCTCGGGAACGGTCAAACCCAATGCGCCTGATTGAGTGCCCGGGGCTACATAGCCAGGTCGGAAGAAGTTGAATACCGATGGCGCGCGGTAAGGGTGTTGTGCAAGCTGCGTGCTCTCAGCGCTCTCCCACAGCGTCAGCGTTAACTCTGGCGTCACCGTGCTCGCACTGAAAGCACGCGCCCAGCTGGTGAAGCGCAGCACTGGTTCGCGGATCTTGCCGAAGGTGGCATCGGCGAGGCTCGCATCGTCGCGCACGGCCTCATCGAACAGCACCGCTGCAACCGTGGCCGCAAGATCCCCGCGGATCCCAGCGCCAACCGGCGTACCGTCCGGGAGCACGTAGCTGCCCGTGTCGAAGGCGCTCGCCACACGCTGCACGTAGGCGGGGGCGGGGTTGCTGGTGGTGAGCCGCTGGATCAGCTGGCGAGCGAGGAAAGGGCCTACGTTGGGATGAGCGAAGATGGCGTCGAGGGCGAGATCGATACTCGTGGCCGCATCGGTGAACTCGGGGATGGAGGTGCCAAGGAAGCGCTTTTCTGCCTGCGAGTGATCGGCGGCGATGATCCGCATTGGCGTGCTCCAGGGAACAGGACCGACGCGTTCGATGTTCTCCTCGGGCCCGTCGTAGTTCAGGTTGAGGCCAGTGAACACCTTGGCGAGGCCCGTGATGTCGTCGTTGTCGTACGTTTCGATTGGCAGCCCGTCCTCACCTAGCCGGGGCGTACCATCCGGGTTCAATTCGATCAGGCCGATGGTAAACAGCTGTAGGAGCTCACGGGCGTAGTTCTCGTCGGGCTGTTGCCCCGTCATCGGATTGGCCTTCTTGCTCCCCATGTAGGTCAGGTAGTACCCCATCGCTGGTGAGTAGGTCACACGCTCGAGCACTTGTCGGAAGTTGGCGAAGGCGCCCGTAATCAGTATGTCCTGGAAAGCCGAGACGGCTTCCGCTATGTCCGACAGCAGTTCGCCGCCGGCGTTGGACACGACGATGATCTCGGACAAGGCAAAGGCGGTTCGCTGGCGAAGTTGATCCTCGGCGGTGATCGACTTGAGCCAGAACGAAAGGGAAGTCCGAGCGGCACTGAGCGATGACTCCACGTCGATCTCGGCGATCAGGTCGTTGTACTCCCGAAGCGTCGGCAGGTGTCGACTGGGCGGCTTGACCAACTCAGCCAGGAACCACTGCGACGCGCTGGTGCCGGTGAGCGCTGTCACATCGCCAGGTGTCGGTCCGAAGGTCGCCTGGGTCAGGAAGCGAGAGGTACGTGATGCCGTAGCAAAGGCGCCGCCTCCTTCGGTTGGCGCGGCGGCAAGGGCTGCCTGCGCCGCAATCCCTGCGTCCTTCACAAGATCGTCTCCTACGACCAGCGCGACGGGTGAGGACGGGGAGGCTTGCACAGAGAGCGCACCGGCCGGTGCGGCATCCGTGTCACCACCGCAACTGGCGCTTGTCAGCAGTCCCGCTGAAATACTCAGCGTGAACAAGAGTCGGTATCGTGGGCGCACTTCTCATCCCCCAAGCCAGTGTTTGAAAGGCAGCAGCAGCCTAGCAACACCAAGTGGCGAGAACGTGGAGTGCGCATTAAGGATCTTTAATGTGGGGGTCACGGTACGTGCCGCGTTACCATGGTCACTGCCCGTTCCCGCAAGCAACCTCGACAATGCATGTATTGATCGCTGAAGATGACCAGGAAGTCAGCGCCTACCTGGCCAAGGGTCTGCGCGAAGCCGGCCATACGGTGGAGACCTTCCATGACGGCCATGTCGCCAGCGTGGCCGCTTCCCGTAGCCAATTCGATGTACTAATCATCGATCGAATGCTACCGGGCGCCGATGGACTCAATATCATCAAGTCACTTCGGGCCGCGGGTAATCACGCGCCGACGCTAGTCTTGAGCGCCTTGGGCAACGTCGACCATCGAGTCGAGGGGTTGCGTGCTGGCTCGGACGACTACCTGAGTAAACCCTTCGTCTTCAGCGAAGTGCTGGCTCGAATCGAGGCTCTGGTTCGGCGCAGCCGAATGACCCCGCAAGGCACGTGCCTGCAGGTGGGTGACCTACTGCTCGATCGCCTGGCGCGGGTGGCAAGGCGGGGCGATCGGGAGATCGAGCTGCTTCCGCGCGAATACGCGCTGCTGGAATATCTCATGGAGCATACGGGGCAGGTAGTGACACGAACGATGCTCCTTGAAGCGCTCTGGGGTCTGCACTTTGATCCACGGACTAACATCGTAGACGTACACATCTCTCGCTTGCGGCAGAAGGTAGATAAGGGATTCTCCACCGCGCTGATTCGCACCGTGCGCGGCATGGGTTACATGCTGCGTGCGTAAGGGCAGCTTCCTTCGCAGCTCGAGCGTACGCTCAGCGCTAGCGTTGACGCTGGTCATGTGGGTCGTGCCTGCGTGCGTCATATTCGCCGTCGTCGCCCTGACCGAGCAGAGCTTGCTTGCCCCGACGATGGTAAGACTCGATGATGAAATCGATGGGTTCTCCGCGCTCATCGATCGCGAGGAGCTCGAACTGGGCACGTGGTTCGGGAAGCAACTGCAAGGTCAACTCATCGGCACCCAAGCGCTGCCTGCCACCGACCTCGATGGCTTTCTGACTGACTACCTAACGGCACTTCGATTGGCCCGTACGCGGACCGACGGGGCGGCCCGCGCCGCTGTGGATATCCGCCTGTGGCTACTCGGCGATCAGTCGAGCTTGCCCGACATCGACTATCCCCTCAGCTACTACGCACGCCTGATCATCGAGGACGCGCCGGACTCACTGCACGAGGCTCTATGGCAGCGAGTTTTCGAGCGAGCGCAGGGCTGGCCCACAGAGTGGCGTTGGCCAAGGATGACGCGCCAGCGCCGGTGGGATGTGCTGATGCACGCGGTGAGCGACCAGCTCGACCGCGAGAGCCGCTGTCTTCGGATGAGCGCTGTGACCGAAGATGGCCAGGCGCTGATCCCGGCATCGGCGCCCAACCGAAGCTGGCAGGAGGCTGGCGCATCCCGCCCAGGCGGATGGCGCGCGGTCGACCTCGTGGCGACACACTTTCCTGAGTCAACCGCAGAGCGGTGCTTGGTTAAGCGGGTGCTGGCGACCCAAGGGCGACAGTTCGAATACGGTATCGTCGCTACCGACGTGTTGAACGTCGTGGTCAGGGTGCGTCAGCTCGGCGCCATCGGTGCCTTCGTGAGCTTGCTCATCGCGCTGAGCCTGGCCCTATTGCTCGGCCGCTACACGTTCTCGCGCCTGCGCTCCATCAACACCCTGACCGAGCAAATCCGCCTCGGTGACCTGGAGCGACGGCTGGCGCTCGAGGGCTCTGGCGATGACTTCGACTCGCTCAGCGAGAACATCAACCTGATGCTGGACCGAATGCAACAGCTGATGGACGCCGTGCGCCAGATCTCAGACAACATCGCCCATGATCTGCGATCCCCGCTCACGCGGCTTCGCAACCGAATCGAGATTCTCAGTCGCCACCCAGCACCCACGGCGCAGGATGTAGCGCCCATCGTCGAGCAGGCCGACGAGGTGCTGGCGACGTTCACCGACCTGCTACACATCGCACAACTCGAACAGCTTGGTCAGCAGCGCAACTTGGTTTCGCTAGATCTCGCGCTTGTAGCGAGGGAGGTGCAGGACATGTTCGAGCCCGTGTTCGCTCAATCGCATACGGAACTGGAGGTCAGTACGCCTGCGGTCGCCCGAATCATGGGCGATCGCAACCTCTGGGTGCAGCTATTGAACAACCTGCTCGAAAACGTGCTGAAGTACGCGCCAGACTGCGCTCGAGTGCAGCTATCACTGCGCAGCGATGGCCCCCACTGGCGCCTAGAAGTACGTGACCAAGGCCCTGGTGTACCCGAGTACGCGCTGCAGCGACTCACCGAGCGTTTTTACCGTGTGGAATCCCATCGTGGTTCCCCTGGCACCGGCCTTGGCCTATCCCTGGTCGCGGCCATCTGTCGCCTACACGGTGGCGAGCTAGCCCTTGTGAATGACCACGGCTTGGTGGTCAGGATCCACGTGCCGCAAGCACCCAGCGACACCCGCTCTTCTGTGTAAGTCCATCAGCCAGGCAAGCGCGATCGATTACTTATCTTTAATCTTCCGGCGCGCTGCCTGCTGCTAGCCTGGACTCGTCTTGAGTTGTGGAAGGCCTTAGCCCGTCCCCATGCAGGAGTAAGCAGATGAGCAAACCAATGAGAAGCAAAGCCCTGATGAGTCTAGCGGCGCTGGCAAGCGGTGTGATGTTGCTTTGGGGCCAAGCGGATGCGGCCACTCGAATACTTCCCTTAGGCGATTCTCGCGTGCAAGGGGGGCGTCCGGAATTCGAGAGCTACCGCTACGAGCTGTGGAAGCGCCTGGTCACTGAAGGCGCAGATATCGATCTAATAGGGCCGCGCTTCGACGATGCGCCTTACCGTCCGTTCATGGGTGAGCCCTTTGACCGCAATCATGCCGGTGTGGGTGGATTCACCACGGCAGATGTGCTCAGCACGTTGAACGATACCCTGGACATGATCGAGGTGCCGGACGTTGTGCTACTTGGCATCGGAGGCAACGACCTACTCGCGGGAATTCCTGTGCGCACCGCCGTGACCAACGTCGTGGCCATCATCAACCTCCTGCGTGAGCGCAATCCCGAGGTCTCGGTGATCGTCGAGCAGATTGCACCGGGTAGATCGGACATCATGACGGCGCAACTCACCGCCAGCTTCAATGCCTTCAACCAAGGGGTGGCGACGGCGGCACAGCGCCTCAGTACGGCACGGTCCCCGGTCCTAGCGGTCGATATGGCCGAGGGTTGGTTCGATCGCAATATGGCCGACGAAGTCCACTACAACGTACGCGGGGCAATCGTCGTCGCCAACCGATATCTGGAAGCACTGCTGCCGCAGATTCAGCCGACCCAGATTTGGGCAGCGAACCTGCAACGCAGCACTGCACACGAAGGCCCGTGAGGGCGCGGCCGCGAGGCGCCGTCGACCCTGGGAAAGCTCCGCACAAGTCCGCCCGCCATCCCCGCGCACCAGCAACGCGCCTTCAACTCACGCCGCCGGCGACCGGACCTATGCAGAACTTCCCTAGTCTCCCGTGAGCACCTTGGCGTCGTACACGCGCGTGCCGAGATCGATCAAATCGACCGCATCCTCGTACACGTCCAGTACCACCATCGGCCCCCAGAAGAACGTGCCATCGCCGGCTTGCTCCCGTAGGCGCAGATTGAGCGTCACGACGCCGCCGCGGGCGGCGAAGGTGAAAATCTCCTCCACCGACAGGGTGCCGTCACCCGGGATGATGTTTGCGAAGAACGGCATCTCGATGCGGCCAAGCAGCTCAGGCGTGGACGGGTCGGCATCGCCAGCCTCACCCGGGCGTCGACCGTACCCGATGAACCAGAGTTCAATGCTCACGAAGTCGTAGGCGAGGACGTAGATCCCGTCGTCTGCCAGTGCGACCTGCGGCTCGCGGAACGCCGCTTGATCGGTCAATGCAGAAGCTGGCGTCTCAGCGAGCGCGGCGAGGCGCTCGCCTGTTTGCGTGTCGATCTCCCAAGCGGTGATGCGCTCGCGGTTTGGGCTCTCGTCGGTTGGGTACTCGATCCCAACCAGCGCGCCGTCGAGGAAAGAGACGCCGTCGCCGCACACGTTGGCGTGCGCAAGACGTTCGCCTTGGGCGACGAAGCCCTGTGCGGCAAAGTCGCGCACGACGAAGAAGTCTTCGTCGATCGCGTAGAAGAAATCCTCCCCTACCACCGCAAGGCAGCGTTCCGCGAGGAAGGCGAGTTCCGTCTCTGAAATCAGGTTGCCGCTCGTCGAATCGATCTCTTGGAGGAACAGCGATGTACCGCCGCCGAAGTAGAGCTGATGTAGCCGTGAACCTTGGGCAAAGAGGGTGAGCGGTATGATCGTCGTGCCGGAGGCCTGGCGGGTGAACAGCGGGCGCGCGGTGCCGGCGGTGTAGTCCAGGGCGAAGATGTCGTCGCGGCGCGACCCCACCACTTCCTGTAGAAAGGGGTTGAACTCGCCGGCGTTGTTGCCGGTCACGAAGAGCAGGCTGACGTCTCGCTTGACCTGCAGCGCGCTCGTATCAAGCGCCAACCTGCCGGCGCGCTCGCCGACGATTTGTAAGGGCGCGGCTACCGCCAAGCCGGACACTGCGCTCGGTTCGCTATTGCCCGATGCGCCGCTGCCTGGGTTTGTTTCGGACGGCGCGTTCCCCGCGTCGCCTCCTCCGCAAGCGCTCAAGCCGAGCGCGCTGAGCAGGGCGAGCGTTGTGACGGCGGCGAGCTGCTGCATGTTGGTACGGTTTTGCATAGGTCCACTCCCTAAGAGACTGATGGATGCGCACGCCAACGCGAGCGCCATCGCAGAGTGAACTGGCTCGAGTGCGATCTACTTGAGGTTGCTTTGAGGTTTCCCTTAGGTCTGGCCCTAAGGAAAAAAACCTTCTTTTCAGTTAGCTAAAGTGCTTGCGTGCGTGGACCGGGGCTTTGTCGGGGCTCGTCCTGCGCCATCACCCAGCGCAACGCGGTGAGCGTGCTCCCGCCCTCGTATGCTGCCAGGCATGGCGTGACCGAGTCTTGGAAGCCGCGGACGACTACCGCCGATGTTGCGTTTGCCGCGGCCGGGCTAAAACGCTCAAAGCGCACCTCGACCTTGGACTGAATCGCACGGCGAACGGCAGCGAAGCGCACCGTTCTACGCAGGCTGTCGACGCGACCGCCCAGGGGAAGGTCTCATCGTGCCCGCGCGCGGCTAAAATAATTCATCCAAGTTAAGCCACCAGTCGGCGCCTTTGTTGTTCTTGTTGTATTCGATGCCTTCGTCCACCTTGCGCTCGAGGACTCCGGGGAGTCGCTCTAAGCCATCTATCGTTTTGTTCAGTAGCTCTGCGCAGAATGCGCTGATCTTGTCGGTGGCGGACGGTCCCGTCGCGGAGATGCCACCGGTCGTGCTGCCGACGTCCACCATCGCTTTGGCGGATTGCCGAACGCCATACATCGTGTCGCTTGTCGTAGCGTTGACATGATCCAGGATACGGTTGTCACGCGGTCGTGCCACGATGTCGTTCATCGCTTGGTCGCGATCCTGCGCTTGCTTCTTGGCGTACCTGAAGGCAGCCGCGGGTTTAGTGAATATCTCGAGTTGCTTGTCGAGGCCGGTTAGCGGATTGGGCAGGGAAAACCCAGGCGTCGACGTTAGCGGCCCCCTTGCCGGCGTGTCTTCCATTCCCATAGGGTCGATCAAGTTGATGGGGTCGTTGTCGACGTAGGCGTACAGATTGGTCTTGCTGCCGACGAACCCGGATGGATCGGCGGTCATCCAACGTCCGGTGGAGGCGTCGTAGTCGCGGTAGTTGAAGTAAGTCAAGCCCGTGTCCTGATCGTACAGACCACCCGCGAAGCCGAAGGGTTGGAAGCCGGGGTTGCTGTCGAACTCGATGTCACCCCACACACCGTAGTCGATGCGCTGCACGACGGTCCCGTCCGATGAGTCGACTACTAAGCGTACACTGCCGCGCTGGTCCGAGATCACCTTGTAGGTAGATTGGCCGTCGTCGATGTACGCCGGGGCCGTGTACTTCTCTGCGTAGACGTATCGCTGCAGTACGTTGTTACTGCCATCCAGTCGCGCCCCCAGGCTCAAGCGACCGCTGTATAGCCAGGCTTCCTGCGTGACGCCGTTGACTTGCTTGGCGACGCGGCGACCTATTCCATCCTGTAGGTAACGGATCGAGGACCCCTCTGGCAGAGTGACGTGGGTGAGATTGCTCTCGGTGTCGTAGCCGTACTGCGTGATATCCGGGCCCTCGGTGCGTGTCATCAGCTCGCCGGCGCCGCTGTGGGAGAACGTCGCGGAGCCGAGCGCGAGCACGCGGTCTCTGGCGTCGTAGGTGGCAGCCCCGTCTAGACGATTTCCGTTGGCGTCGTAGGTGAACACGGCGACTAGCGATCCGTCGACGGTTTCGGATAGCAGTCGATCCGCCGCGTCGTAGGCGAGATCGACGGTGCGCGTCGACCCTTCGATGGTTTCGACGCGCCGTATGACGCGCCCAAGGAGATCTCGCGTGAGCACGGCGTCGTAGAGTACCTCCGCGCCTGCTGTCACCGTATGCCGCGTCATCTCCGCGAACTGATTGTATCCGTAGGTCTCTTGCACGATGCCAAGGCTCGACCCGGTCAACAGGCCCGTCGTGGCATCGTAGGTGAGCTGTAGGTCGCCGGCCTGGACGACATCGTTGGCGGCGTTGTGCTGGAAGTTGTAGGTGACGCCCGCCACGGCCACCGAGGAGATAGCGCCCTCGACATCGTAGGTGTACCCGATCTGACCGACCAAAGCGCCATCGAACGCAACGCCTGCGAGCAAGTAGCCGTCGTAGGCGTACGTCATGGAGATGCCGCTCGGGGACGACAGCGTGCTCAGCAGGCCGGTCTGCTCGTCGTAGCCAAGCGCGTAGGACTCCGGCATCCGCACCGTGCTGAGCCGCCCCGCCGTGTCGTATTCGAACACCGTGGTCAGATCGTCGGGACGGCGCACCTCGGTCAGCTGGCGTGCGGCGTTGTAGGCGTAGGTGATGTCTCTCGGCGTGCCTGCGCCGACGTCGGGCAAGCGTTCATTGCTAAGCAGGCCGGCGCTGGTATAGGCGAACTCGTAGGTGTGCTCGGCGGGCGTGGTCAGGCTGCTTAGTTGGCCGACTTCATTGTGCGTCATGGTCGCGGAGGTGCCATCCGAGAAGGTCGTTTGCACCACGCGCCCCATTACATCGTACGCGTATGATCGAGAGCGGCCCTCGGGGAAGTTGAGTGAGGTGAGGTAACCTGCGGGCGAGTAGGTCCGTGTGACGGAGCGCGTCTCGCCGCCGGTGCCGAAGTGCTGGGCCGCAATGTTCATATCGGCGGTGTACTCGACCACCATCTCCAGTCCGAAGTCATGCCGATGGAAGGTTGGAAGGCCGGCGCCGTTGTACTCGCTCACGGAGTCCAGGCCGGACATGGCTATTGCCCGAATACGATTGCCTCGACGATCCAGCTCGATGGTGGCCGTGTCGTTGCGCGGATTGGTCTGTTGGATGACGCGGGCGAAGGTCTCATCCAGCACGTACGTGCTCGTGCCTCCGAGCGTCCGATCCGTCTGCGACGTCAGGTTGTCATCACCGTCGTAGGTGCTGTCGAAGGTCGCGCCGCTTGGGAACGCCACGGTCAGCGGATTGCCGCGGGCGTCGCGTCGAAAGGCCGTGTTGAGCCCAGCGCTATCGGTGACTTCCAGCGCTTCGCCAAAGGCTCCAGTCACGATCGCCGCCGGTCGTCCCTCCGGATCAACGAAACCATTGATCGCCTCTTCTAGGCTTGTCGTCGGTGCATCTTGTGCGCCCGCCAATGCACAGGCCAGGAGGGCGGCAGCGGTGCCGGTGGCCTTCGGTTTGGTTGTCCTCATGAGATGCTTCACGGACGTTCTCCTAGCGATGGTGTCGATGCGGCTGCTAGCCGCCGGCGTGATGTCATTGTTCACTGTCGACCTCGATCAGTCCGACACTCTGGGCCGCCTCCAGGGTCCGCACGGAGCCATCCGATTGGGTGCTTTGCAGGAAGTGGCCCGCGGCGTTGAACTCATACCGATTGGTGAATCCGCGCTGATCGGTCTGGCTGGTCATCAAGTGGCGCTCATCGTAGGTGAATTCACGGGTAGTTCCGTCGGGAAACATGACCTGGAGGAGGTTGCCGTCACCGTCGTAGGCAAACGATGTGAGACGGCCGACGGGGTCTGTGATCGCCTGGAGTGTGGCGTTCTCGTAGGACAAGGTGGTGATCCTGCCTACCGGATCGGTAATGGACACCACGCGGTCGTTCGCGTCGTAGGCGTAGGTGGTCGTGTTTGCGTTGCGATCGGCGCGGGTTTGAAGAAGGCCGGACTGATCGAAGGTGTGCAGATCCCCGGCGCGCGTGCGGCGCGTATAGCTGCCATCCTCGAGCACGGTCAGGACGGAGGAGTCACCGGCGGGGGACACCAGCTGGCCGGGTTCCGTGGCGATCTCGCTGGTCAGCCAAACCACCGCGTTCTTTAGAATTGAATCAACGATTGGATCGAGCGGCGCTGCGTTCTGCCCAGGTATCGTTGCCATCACGGTCAAAGCGGATGCGCCTGACACAGCGTTTCGATGGGTGAAGATCGCCTGGTCGTTGAGTATTTCGGGTTGAAAGTTAGGGTTGCCCTGCGGGTCGAAGTACTCCTCGACCAAGATGGTCTCGCCAAGGTTCGCTTGTTGATCGATGCCCGGGGAGAAGTCCGTGTCGCTGCCGAGGCCACCGGCAAACGGTGCGGACGGGTCGGGGGAGACCGTGCCGAAGGGTCCGTTGAAGATCGGATGCCCAGGATCGGCCAGGCGCCAGAAACCTCGGGATCCGAAGCCGCCTCCGCGCGGCTCCTCGGCAGTGTTGCGCCGAACGCCAGTGAGGCGCTCGTAGCGCAACAGATCCGCCTCGACGAGCTGGCTCGTCACGGGGCCGAGGCTGGCGCCCGCGAACAGCAACGGCACCCCTTGGTCGTGGGCGGCGTCGAGGATGTCGAGCAGATTGCGCTTGATGTCGTCGTCGAGCCCTCCGAATCCGAACACACCCACCCCATTGGTCTCCGTTATCAGGATGAGCGACGAGTCGGCGATGTCATCCATCGAGAGCGGCGTATCGACCGTGTTCAGGGTCGTACCCGTGTGCCTGAACTGATGGGCGGCACCGATCTGATCTAATAGGTTCTGAAGCGTATCCACTTCGGGGCGATCGTCGGCGGTTGCGACCACCGTGACGATGGACCCGGAACCGTTTGCCTCGCGAAACCTGTTGGGAAAACCGCTGCCGTCCACAAGCACCACACCGCCCGAGGCAGCCGGGTAGATCCTGTCGTGGTCACGCAGGCGCCAGCCGGCGCCGAACTCGGACTGCGTGTCGTTGACGATCATGTAGTCGTCTAGGATTCGCCCGCTAACGGTGGTCGCGTCGTAGTGGCTCGATACGCGGGCCTGCCCGACGTAGGACCCCGTGGGCAGCGCCGTGGCATCTAGGGGCAGGGCAATGCGAAACGCTTGGTCGATGCCGGGCTCCAAGGTCGAGGCATCGAGGAAGATCTCGTATTCCTGATCGATGCCGTCGATGATCCCCTGGTATGAGATTTGGTTCGGCACCGGTGTGGCCGCATCGATGATGGGAGCGACGACCATGACTTCGTTCGGGAATGCGCGGTCCGAGGAGTAGATCAGCTCTACCTGCCGATGGCGCGACTGGGAGAAGTGGGCGGGCAAGCTGATGTGCGCACGGAAGCGGCCGTTGCTAACTTCCACGTGGGACCCGGCGTACCGCGCGCACTTGTCGCAGCAGACATCGCTCTGACAGTCACCGTCGTTATCGTCAGGCGTGTCACCCTCGCTGACCGCGGGCGGCAAGGGGGCGTGCCAGTCGGCAGCGCGGACACCGCCCGACAGGGTCTCGATGGTGGAGGCATCACCCACCACCATGCCCTCACCGACGATGGCGAACACGCCGAGGTCCGGGTCAAGAGACCAAAAGTCGATGGCGCTTCCGGCAGGCCAGTTGTCGCGGTCATTGCGAATCGACAGCGTCGCCGGGATGTCGAAGGTCACGCCGACGGGCTGAATGGTGAACAGCAGGCCAGGCTCCAGGTCTTCCGGCAGCGCTGCGGGCGCCAACCCATCGGGCACCTCAGAGATCGAGAGTTGGCCCGAGAACAGATTGCCCTCCTGATCCCTGGCGGACCCGGCGAACACGGTCAAGCTGACGCCGATCTCAGCGTTGGTGACCACCGTGTCTACCGCGGGATTGACCGTCGTTAGGCTGTCCCCGTTGACTCTGGGAAGGTAGAACGGGCGGTCGATCTGGTTGGCACCATCGACCAGCACGATGCGTTCACGAAAGCCCGCATAGGAGGCGCCGTTCGGGCCGGCCATCGCGGCGGAAGTGTCAAAATCGATCACCTTTTCCCCGGCGACGAGATCTTCGATCAGAAACTCGCCGTCGCCGTCCGTCTCGACCACCGTGCCTTCGCCTAGGAAACTCACTCGCACCCCTGCGATCGGGACGACTGAGCCATCAGCCGTGAAGGCATTCGTGTCGAGCACGGTGCCGGCGATGAATGTCCCCGCCGGGGAGGGTGGCGGCGGTGGAGGATCTGGTGGGGCCGTACCGGTATCGTCACCGCCTCCCGCGTTGCCCCCGCCGCCGCCACCACCGCAGGCGGCCAGCGCTAATGAGCAAATCATGATGACAGCGTTAAGGGTTCTACGTGCGCTCACCGGTCCTTACCTCCAACTAGGCGTGGCCGTAGGCCATGGGCGATTTACTTAGGGTTAGGTTCGCCAACCACTAGGGCCTGTATCTGGTTAGGCGCAGCCCTAGTGAAAAGAGGGTCACGCTTTGATTCGGGTCAGACGAAGTGACGGAGGGGTAGGAGCTGGAGAGGGTAGAGGGCTCGTCAGGGGGTACTAGGACGCGGGCCACTGATTACTTGGGTATCGAGAGCCAGCTGTATTTGAGACAGAGAACGTGGATGTTCAACTCAAGGGGATGCGAAGGCGTCCATCGACAGCATGCTGCACGCCCTGGTGTAGGCTGTCCCCCGTCGCTGCGCGTGCGCGTCACGCGCGGCAATTTGGTGTCGAGGGTGCACAGTGCCCCCGGAAGGCGTCCGTGGTGGCAGGAAGACACGGTGATCCTGGACGCTGGTTTTCGAAGGACGTGGAGAGCAGTCTGGAAGACAGAGAGGTCCGACCGCTACGGGCGGCAAACCCAAAGTTCGAAGCGCGCCGATTCTGCGGGTAGCGCCCCGTGATGGCGGTGTGGGTTGCGATGCGCCAGCCTGCCAATCCGCAAGTATGGGAAGGGGCACTCCCGAGGCAAGGTGTTGAACCAGGACGCTAGCTAGACCATTGTGTGGCGGAGTGTCAGCCACGTCGTGGCTATTGGATACGACGAAGCGTTACTGTGACGCCGCCGCCGTAAGGGGGCAGAGTGACCGCATTTATCGTCTCGCCACTACCCCGCGAGAATCGATGGAGTGTCCGACTTCGGCGCGGACCCTTCCACGTGGCGAGAAACGTATCATCGGCGAGCGGCGTTAGATCCCAAATAGCTCCTGGGCCAAGCGAAGCTACTAGCGCCCCTTCATCGGCCATCACCACGTTGAGAGTGCCTGCGAAACCGTCCTCGTAGCGGCCGATGTAGGATTCGAGCTTTTCCATCGGCGCGCCGTCCGTCCGGATTTCAGCGAGCCGAAGATCGAACTCGCGCTGATACTCGGCGTAACTCTCGACAGTGTCTCGCAAGCGCTTCTTCGCAGCGTCAATCGCGTCATCATCGCGCCCGAGGTATTTGGAAAAAATGTGATCGACAAGGGCGCTGCCGGCACCGCCGATATAGAGCGAGCCGGTCGTACCGACATAGGTGCCGATGCCAAGCCCGGGACAAACCAGTAGATCCGCTTCCGCGCCTAACGATCCCCCCGTATGGCCGAAGCAATCTTGTCCGTGGACATCGTAGAGTAGAAACGGTCCGGCGGACGCCGTGCGCCACCGCAGGCGCTCTGATGTGCCACCGGCGGGGCGCTCAGAGAACTCGATCACGGGTTTGATCAGATTGAAAAAAGCGGCTTTCGAGACAAACACATCACCTTCATGCACGCCCTCATTGAGCAGCATCTGCGCAAGCTTCGCCATGTCATGCGCTGAAGAGTAGGCACTTTGCGCAGGGTCGATTGGGGATGACTGGAACGGCAGCACGTTCGGACCACGCTCACGCTCATCGCGCACGAGTCTCTCAGTGCCATCGGGCCACACCGCCTGAGGCGGCGCTATGTTGCGCGCCCCTGCTACGGCATCCATACCAACCTGTGTACCCTCCGTGCCCCAGCCGTCGCCTGTTGGCACGATCGAGCCCGGCTTCGCAAACTCGTGGGCCTGCATGTAGGTGTTCTCCAGGTCCATAGGCTCAAGAACCCATGTCTTGACTGCCGCGCCCCACGACATCCCCGATGCTTCCTCAATGACTTTGGCGAGGAGGTTGGTCTCAGTGTCACTGTAATAGAACGCGCCGAAGGCCTTGGCCTGCGGTTGATTGGCGATGCGAGCTATCACCTCGTCAAGCGTGACGCCCGGTACGTTTTCCAGCCAGAAGTCGGCAGACTCCACACCAATGCTGTGCGCCAGCAAATGGCGCACTGTCGCTCTTTCAACAACGCTCTTGTCGGCAACGGAGAAGTTCGGAATCCACTTTGTAACGCGGTCGTCAAAACTCAATCTACCGGCATCGGCCAATCGAGCAATCGCAAGGCCCAGATAGACTTTGGTGACAGAATAAATCGGGAAGCTGGTATGGGCATCTACACCCACATCACGGTTCCATTGGCGCAGCCCGAACCCCCCAGCTTCGACGCTATCTCGTCTCGCTATTCCAACTGAAACGCCGGGAGCGTTGTACAAATCCCGGATATCGTCGACCACTTGCTCGAGCGACGACACGCGGGCTTGCGCATTTGACCGTACGTGATCGCCAACTTCTGGTGCGCCCTTGGAGTCACACGACAAAAGTGTCAGCGCACTGAGGGCGATCCAGCTACGTAGTGCGAGACGCATCGAGGCTCTCCGTGTAGCTGCATGGAATGCAGCTTACGTCAATATCGATCGTAGGATCACACATCGGTCATTTCCGATCATTGCGCGTTGGCCGCTCATTCCCAGCGCCCAATCGCATTCAGCCCCCGGCTGCGTGCTACTTCCAGGTCCTTCCGGGGGGGGGGTACACGGCGACCCGCTGCCGGGCGTGGCGACCGTCACGCGTTTTGGCTGCTAAAAGAGCGCCCTAGACCACAACGCTCATTCGCTTGCTCACGTGGATTGGGTGAAGGTCGGGGATCGGCCGAGCTCCGGTCCCACTGGGAAATGCTCGGCCGAGACCTCTTTCGAGCGCCGGAATCATCGCGAGTGACACGATTTTTAGTCGGAATCCGCATTAGGGGGTGAGGTCGAGAGCAGCCGTGGCGTGCACAACCCACCGTAGCGTCTCGAGCACGCAATTCGAGTTGGTGTGACGTGTACACAGCTCGCTGGCAAAACAGCGAAAGAGGGACCCATGCAAATCATCGATGCACCACCCGGCGGGATCGGCGCCGAGCTCGTGAACGTAGACGTTCGGCAACTTGATGGTCAAAGCGAGGAGATAGGGCAGATCCGCGATGCGATCTATCGCAACAAGCTTCTTGCCATTCGCAAGCAAGAGCTAACCACACAGGAGTACCTGGAGTTCACCAGGAAAGTGGGAACACCGCAGGTCTACTTTCAGCCCCAGTACCACCATCCCGAGCACCCCGAGATTTTCGTATCCACGAACATGCTTGAGAAGGGCAAGAAGGTGGGCGTATCGGGCACCGGACGGTACTGGCATACGGATTGTCAGTTCGAGACCAGTCCCCTGCCGTTCACCTCGATCCGTCCGCTGGTGTTCCCACGGGAGCAGCGGGGCACCTATTACATGGATATGGTCAAGATCTATCAAGAACTCCCTGATGATCTACGAACCTTCCTAGACGCTGCCGTGGCGATTCACGAGGGAAAAATGCGCTACAAGATACAAGCGTCCGACATCGACCTCTCGCTCGCGGAGATCCTCGATCGCGTGCATCACGAGGTGCCTCCGGTTCGCCACCCTGCGGTCATCCGCCATCCCGTTACCCAGGAACGCATGCTCTACATGAGCAGCGGCTTTACCACGAAGATCGAAGGCCTCTCGCATGAGGAAAACGAGGCTCTGATGAGCCGGGTCTTCTCCTTCTGCGAGCAGGAGCGCTTCGTTCACCTGCACGCTTGGGAGAAGGACGATCTGATTATCTGGGACAACAGGAGTCTCAACCACAAGTCGACTGGTGCCCCTCCCGGCACACAAAGCAAGAGCTACCGAATCGGCATCTACGACCACGAACCGTTCTACGAGGGAATTGCATCATGATGAGCCAAGCCGTCCGCTGCGAAGAGGCAATGCACCTGGGTACCTCAGCCATCGAAGGTGCCTTCATCGACCGTGTACTGGAGCCCTATCGCGATCATTGTCGCTACCTGCAAGGGGCCTATGTGGTCAAAACTGCGAACGCAGACGCTGGTAACGCATTCGCTTGTGAGGGCGCCTTCTCGATTCCTAAGTCGTGCTACATCGACGACACGGGCCACTTCAACGCGGTCGAGTTCAACATCTGCTACAACCAGCTTGCCTACGTGTTCCTCGCCCGGGGCATAGAGCTTGGGTTCATTCCAGAGCTTGGCCACTTCACGCTCGATTCGTTCCATGAGAAGAAGCTCTCCAACTTCCTGATCATGGATATTCGGTCTCGCTACTCCGCCCCGATAGATGCGTCGATGTTTCAGGGACGTGTCGAAATCGTCAGCGCACGTAGCAGCCGCAAGTGCGTCATCCTCAAGATGGCGTGCACCTTCCGGGATGCTGGCGCGGGTCGTGCCAAGGGCGAGGTCACCCTCGGCATACTCCATCCTTAGGCGCTGACACCGACGCTCACTCACGGAAACCGCTCATGTTGAATACGGCACGTGCCATGGATCAGCTGACCGAGATGTCGCTGACCGTTCGGGAGATCCTGGTGGACTTTGTCATGCTGGACGAGGCCAGTGAGATCTCCGATAGGGACGCCTTTGCTGATCTAGGGATTAGCTCCGTGCAGGCGATGGAGGTGCGCGTAGCGTTGGAGCAGCGGTTGGGACGCCCCGTGCCAAATACGGCGCTCTTCGAATGCCCGACGGTGGGTGACCTAGCGAGCTTTCTTGTTGATCGACCGCGTGCGGGCCAGCAACAGGCTCAGGAAGCGGCATCCCAAGCGTCAGTTCAGGAGCCGCTGGATCAGGAAACCGATTCTCGAGTTGCAATTTTAGCCGAGGCAACTCGCTTTGCAGAAAGCGACGCCAGCGAGACGCTATGGCAACGTGCCCTGGATGGCGCAACGCTTCAGGCTCGCAGTTTCAGCCCTCACACCACGCTAGGCTATGGAAAGGTCAAGCTGCCCTCGTCGGATGAAAGCGCAATCCAACAACTAGGGTTGAGGGTAGTCGGTGCCGAGGCACTGCTGAAGTGCAAGCCGGTCTTCGCTGCGCTCGACATCGTGGCGCAAGCACTCCAACGCTATCGCATCGCGAAGGATCTCCTGACCTCACACCGGGTTGGGGTCTTTGCCGCGGCGGAAACGGGGGCGGCTGGACGGAGCGTCGTCAACCTGCCGCTGGCCAACGCGGTATCTTATCTGCTCGATTTGAAGGGCCCGAGCGAAACGGTGAGCGCCCTGTGCGCCAGCTCTTTTGTCGCGGTCCATCGCGCGGTGCGCAGCCTGCGCGAAGGCGAGTGCGAGCTGGCGATTGTGCTGGGCACGAGCTTTGTTGACGACGGCCAGTTTTATGCAGCGGCTGCTAGGGGCGACTACGCCGAGCTATTGGATCCCACGAACGTGGTCCGCAGCTTCAGCAATGACGCGGAGGGCTTCGTGCGCGCCGAGGGCGTGGGGGCGCTAGTACTCGCATCCCCGCGGCTTACCGAGTGCGCCGAGCTGGCGCCCCTGGCCTGGGTGCTTGGCACGGCAGCGGCGCACGGGGGCCGCTCGTATTCGCTGGAGGCACCCAACGCGAGGGCAATTCGTGCGACGGTTGAGGCCTGCCTCGACGACGCGCGTGTGTGCAGCGATCAGCTCGACTGTATCGAGGCGCACGGAATAGGCAATCCGCTTGCAGACACGATCGAGCTCTCGGCCCTGGACGCGGCGCTGTCGGCGCGGAGCGCAAAAACCGGGAAAACGTGGTCGATCGGCAGCGTGAAACCGAATGTGGGCCACCCCGAAATTGCCTCTGGCTTCGCCGCGCTGGTCAAGGCCATTCACGCTTTGCGCGCCGGCATCATTCCGGGCCTCGCAGGCTACGCTCCCCAGACCTCTCAACTCAACGACTTCCCCCACCTGGCGGCTGCCGCGACCCCAAGCCCTTGGCAGCGCGATGGCGACGAACCTCGAATGGTGGGACTGAATAGCTACGCGATTGGCGGCATGACCACACATCTCGTGCTGTCGGAAGCAGCGCAGGGCCCTGCGGCAACAGTAAGTATGCCCCTTGCGTCCGGGTCACCTTCAGAGGAAGTGGCCACCGAGGAGCCATTTCACTACCTGCAGTACCTCACGGAATCTACGCTGGCCACGGTGAACGACATCGCCCAGGAAGCGCTCGGCCGGCCCCTCGAAGCGCTCGATCCAGATAAATCACCGATCGACTACGGTTTCGACTCGATTGCCGTGGTCCGCTTCTGTCAAGGCGTCAACGATAAGCTCGGCCTTGAGCTGAAGCTAGGTGAACTGCTGGGGCTTAGCTCGTTCCAGGAGCTTGCCGAATTCCTGGGCGGGCGGCTGCAGAGCGCTCTCCCGATGCGATCTACGTTGGACCCCACCCGCTTCGACCAGGACGAGGACTCGCTCGTGCTGCTGCCCCTCTCGGAAATCCAGAAGGGACTCTGGCTGGTGCAGGAGACGCAGCCCGCAAACACGAGTTTCAACGTGCCAATTTTCCAGCGTGCGGATCGCGGCCTAGAGATTGGTTTACTTTGCGCGGCGCTGGCCGTGTGTCTGCAGTCCTTCCCTGCCTTGCGTATGCGCTTCATCCAGGACGACGACATGCGCGCAGTGGCCCAGGCGGTTCGCCGGGACATCACCCCTTACCTCGATATCGAGCAGTCTAGCTTCACGACGAAGGACGAGATGCTTGCGCAGGCCTGGGAACGGCTACGCACTCCCCTCGACCTGGCGCACGACCCCCTCCTTCGCACGTTTCTCTTCACCCAGGAATCCGCACCCACGGCCTATCTGCTGTTCGTCGTGCACCACATCGTGATCGACGGTTTCTCCGCGGTGCAATTCCTCAAGACGTTTTGGAACACCTACGAGCGACTGTCGCGCGGTACGCCCGCCCAGGAGATACCGATCCGACGGGAGCTGGGGTTTGCCCGCTACCTTGAGTGGGAGGAGTCGTACATTGGTAGCGACAAGGCCGATGCGGACCTCGAGTGGTGGAAGGCGCAGCTCCACGGCAGCATCCTCGACGTGCGCCTCCCTTGCGATCGAGAGAAGGGCAGCGATACCGTCCTAGACGCATCCCGCGTGGGCGTCGGCAGTCGATCGTTCTTTCTACACGGCGAGGAAGTGGAAGGCCTGCGCAGGCTGGCGAAGGCCAATCGCAACTTCCTGTCCGTCGTGCTTCTCGCGGCCTTCGGTGTCCTTGTACGAGCGCTGACCCGACTGGATGAGATCCCCGTCGTCACGCCGTTGGGGGGGCGCCCCGATCGCTCCTTCGCCAGTTCGGTGGGGTGCTTCATCAATCTGGTCGTCACCCGCCTTCGCGTGGAGCCGGACGCCTCGTTTACGGCGCTGTTGAAGGAGGTGAAGTCGGCCTTCACGGGGGCGGTAAAGCACGGGCAGTACCCCTTCCCGCTAGTTGGCGCCAAGCTCGGACTGGGCTTGATGAAGACCACCAACAAGTCACTGCCCCTCGGATTCACCTACCAGAACATCTTCGATGAGCTGCCACGGGAGGCTTATGCAGCGCTGGCGATCGAGCCCACCTATGAGATGTACCAGGAGTCCGATGACCAGTACGCACTGGAGGTGGTCGACGAGCGACACCGAATAGAGGTCAAGCTGAAGTATCAGCGGGCGCTTTTCGATGATGAGACCATCGAACGGCACCTTCGCTATTTGGGCGCCATTCTTCGCCAAGTGCAGGCGGAGCCAGATACGCTGGTGCGCGATCTCTCGTTCCTCGCCGCGGACGAGCGGAGGTTCCTGCTGGGACGCCACGGCCCTTCGCGAGCCGGCGACTGGGTCGACCGGACCGTGTTGGACCGCTTCCATGAGCAGGCTGAACGTGCTGGCGAGGCGGTGGCTATCGTCGATGGAGATCGCCAGCTGAGTTACCGTCAGTTGCAAGCTCACATACGCGGCGCAGCGCAGCGTATCGCGTCGCACGGCGCCGACGCGGGGCAGCTCGTCATCGTTGCCATGCCCCGATCGCTCGAGGCGGTGATCTACATGTTGGGTGTTCTCGAGGCGGGGTGTGCCTTCCTGCCGATCGACCCGGCGCTCGGTGCGGAACGAATTAGGTCAATCGCCGAGCAGAGCCAGGCCGCCCTAGCGCTTACGCTAGCGTCCAATCCGACGCTGGATGCGGTGCTGCCCACCTGCGTTGTGGCCTTGCCAGAGAGAGCGCCCGCAGCCGACCAGGCCAGCGGTCGGCGCCGCGCAAACGACACGGCGTACATCATGTACACCTCCGGGAGTACGGGCCAGCCGAAGGGGGTGGCGATCGACCAGGTGGCCCTGACCAACCTCTCACTACATATTGCCCAACAGTATGAAGTGACGTCCGAGGACCGAGTGATGCTCTCGGCGCCTTTGTACTTCGACATGTCGATCGAGGAGATCTTTCCGTATCTCATCTCCGGTGCGGGCATTGTGGTGCGCCCAGACACTGAGCTCAGGCCGGATCGGCTGGCAGCACTCATCACCACGCAGCGAATCAGCGTGCTCAACATCACGCCGTCCTTTTACGGCTTGATCGAGACGCTCGATGACGCCCAGCAGTCGAAACTGTTCGAGAGCGTTCGTATCGTCGCCTTTGGAGGTGAAGCGCTGCCCGCCGCAACGCGAAGCCATGCGCAACGCTTCCCGGTTCGGATCTTCAACGCCTATGGACCGACCGAGTACACGGTGAACGCCTCGATCACAGAGCTGGTCGAGGGGCAGCCGTTGTCGATCGGTGAGCCACTTAGCCATACGCAGCTACTGGTGCTCGATGAGGCGCTCGCACTGGTCCCCATTGGCGTTTGGGGCGAGCTGCACATCACCGGCCTCGGCCTGGCGCAGGGATACCTCGGGCAAAGTGAATTGACGGAGCGCAGCTTCGTCGCTAACCCCTACGGCGAAGGGCGTCTGTACAAAACTGGAGATCGCGTCAGATGGTTGGCGGACGGGCGACTCGAGTACGGCGGGCGACGGGATCACCAGATCAAGATCCGTGGCCATCGCATCGAGCTCGGGGAAGTCGAGACCACCCTCGCCCAGATGCCAGGCGTTAGCGCGGCGGCAGCGATCTACGACCCAGATCGTGGAGGTGCGATAACTGCATTCTGCGCCGCCGCGCAACCGCTGGCCGAATCCGCACTGCGCGGCTTTGCTGCCGATAGGCTTCCTGCTTACATGCAGCCGGGAAGCTATCGGACTGTTTCGTCTCTGCCGATGACCACGCAAGGAAAGGTGGATAGAAACGCACTGCTGGTTCAGAGCCGAGTGCGTACTGGGCGGTCCTTCACCGCCCCGCGTACGCCTATCGAGGAGATCATTTGCGAGATTTGGCGTCAGGCCCTGTCGGCGTCGAGAGTGGGCATCGACGATGACTTCTTCAGCCTTGGCGGACATTCACTGCTGGCGGTGCAGGTCCTCTCCCAGTTGCGAACAGAGCTTGGCGTCGAAGTGCCCTTGGGCACGTTCTTCGAGCTCTCATCGGTGCGACGGATTGCCGATTATCTGCACGAGACGGAGTCGAGCCAGCGGAAGAAGCGCCAGGGACTAAACGTTCTGCGCTCGCCCTGCACAACGCTGATCGTTCCCGGTCTGCCTGGCCTGAGCGGTGGCTACTACGGCCTCGCAAGCATGCTAAGAGACGGTAGCGAAGTGCTGGGCCTCACCATGGCTGGACACGATGACACGCCAGCTTTGAGGTCGATTCGTGCGATGGCAGAACACAACCTTCAGCGTCTGACGCAGGTCAAGGATCGCGGCAAAATCAACATCTACGCCCACAGCTTTGGTGCGACGGTCGCGCTCGAGATGCTGCATCAGCTGCGAGAGATGCCGTTCGAAATCGGCCACGTGACCTTTATCGATGCACGCCTGCATGAACCGCTCGAACACCTGTCCGCACCGGTCGTGACCAACTTCATCGATCTCCTGGTTCGAATGCAGCCTGGTCGGCAGGGCGCATCGCCGAGGTTGCGGGCGCAAGTTGATGCGATGGTGGCAGGCGATCCGGCTGGGGACTCTTGGCCCGAACGACTCATCCAGTTCCTGCGCGCCGAACGCGTGGTGGTGGATCGCGCGTTCTTTCGTCGGGCGTGGGCGGTGGTGACCGCCGCCGCCACAGCGCAGTTCGTTTCCCCTTCCACTGCGCTGCCCATGGATCTACGACTGATCATTGCGGAGCAGAGCCGAGCCTCGCTGTCTCCTGCGCCTTGGCAAGCACTCTTCGACAGTGTGCGCGTGGATTACGCACCCGGTGACCACTTCTCCGTAGCGCAATCACCCCACTGCTCAACATGGATCAACGGATGAACACTGTCAATTTGGCAAAGGCAACATGCGCAATGGAGGCAATCCACCTGGCGTCTGACACGCTCCCTGATCTGCTAAGCCGCGCGGTTGAGCGTGACCCCAACCGTACGTGCCTTACCTGCGGTGACGACAGCGTGGCCTTTGGCGACTTGGAGTCGCGCGCTGTTGCCACCGCTCGCGCCATGCGCCATGAGGGGCTGGAGCGTGGCGCCCGGGTGGCCGTCATCTCCCGCGACTGCATCGCCTGCCATGAGGTATTTTGGGCCTGCACGCTAGCCCAGACGGTTCTCGTTGGCATCAACTGGCGCCTGAAGCCCGCAGAGATGGTCGCCATTCTGCAGCATTGTAATGCACAGCTTCTGATCATCGAGGCCGCGCTGTTGCCTGCGTTTGAGGACCTGCGGTCCACGTGCCCGTCACTTCGGCGAGTGGTGGTGCTGGGCGGTGCGGACAGTCTGTCGCACACCGAGTACGCGATGTGGCGCGACAGTGCACCGGCCACCCAAGCGCTAGGCGAACCGTCTCGCACCGACGTGGTTGTGCAGCTGTACACCAGCGGCACCACCGGCCCAGCCAAGGGAGTAGAGCTAGCGCACACCACCTTTGTGGACCTGCTTCAGGGCATGCGTGCGCTTGGCGATGAATGGATGGGGCTAAATCAACACGATCGTTTGCTGCATGCGCTTCCGTTCTTTCACATCGGTGGTTTGTGGTGGGTTGTGCAGGGCACGCTGGCAGGTGCTGCCGGCGCGCTGATGCCGAGCTTCGATGCCGCGCACGCAGTCGAGATTCTGACAGAGCAGCGGATTACGAAAGCTGCGCTCGTACCGGCAATGATCCAGCTTGTGCTCGCACAGCCCGGATGTCGCCCGGGGCGCTTTGCTCTCGAGGCGCTGCTGTACGGCGCATCGCCCATCCCAAACCGCCTGCTGCAACAGGCGATGAGCGTGTTCGGCTGCGACTTCTATCAGATCTACGGCATGACGGAGACTGGCAACATGGCTGTCTGCCTGCGACCAAGTGATCACTCAGCTCACGGCGGTGCTTACCTGGAATCTGCTGGGCGTGCCCTGCCTGGAGTGCAACTGAAGGTCGTTTCGACGTCCGGCGAGTCACTACCGGCAGGTGAGGTTGGCGAGATCTGCATCAAGTCCCCCTCGCGTATGGTGGGGTATTTCAACAACCCGGTTGCCACTAGCAAGATCATGCAGGATGGCTGGATTTACACCGGTGATGTGGGTTGCATCGACGCGGACGGGTACGTCTTCATCAAGGATCGGCTCAAGGACATGATCATCTACGCGGGAGAAAAAGTGTTTCCCGCGGAAGTTGAGGCCGTGCTTCAGAGTCATCCCGGCGTAAAGGAGGCCGCCGTGGTTGGCCGGCAACACCCGATCTGGGGAGAGATCGTCGTGGCCTTCGTCGTCGCCGATGGTAGCAAGCCGAAGAAGCGAGGATTGCTCGATTACCTAACCGATAGGTTGGCAGACTTTAAGCTACCGCGCGTCATTGAGTTTATTCCCGAGTTGCCCCGCAACGCGTCCGGAAAAGTGCTCAAACGCGAGCTGGTCTGATCAGACGGGGTATGTTCCGTGTCGTGAGTGGGGCGCCAGGGGGCCGCCAAGACTTGAGTCGGCAGCATTCCATCACTCGCCGAGCCGCCCCGTTGCGTTCACTGCCAGCTCAGAGGGCTTCGGGGGGCGCCAGCCGCTCTCGATGTCCTCTTGCATCTTCGGGAACCCGGCTCGTACGCCCGCGCCTGACACACAGGTCTCGTCGAGATTGGACTCCTCGTAAGCGCTGCCCACGCTCAGGGGGCCGGTGTTCGAGCTTACGCGCAAGCTGCGTGAGCAGAACAAGACCGTGCGCTGCGCTCTACCCGGTGGCGCTGTCGACGGCATCGGTCTCGTCATGGTGCGTGCAACCTCGATCAGCCCAGCCGCGTAGCGGACCGGAGCTGGGCAATGCACGTGATTTACGGTTGTCGGCAGCGAGCGGTCCTTCTGACCCCACTTGAAGAATCCTGGCTAGCCGCGTGTAAGTCCGAACACGCCTGCGCCAACTAGAGCGCCGCACACGGTCAGCAGGACCCAGCCGAAATGCCGACCCCGTGTCGCCCAGAAGTTACCGATAGCTCTGCTTAGGTAAATGACCATCACGACAATGCCTAGCGGGCGCACGTGCTCCTTGGGTGCGGCCAAGGCAAGCCACATCATCAGTAGCCCTGCCAGCGCCCAATACAAGGAGGAGAGGTGGAACACCGCCAGCAAGACACGCTTTCCAACGGCCGATAGCCCACTCACCTGTCTCAGGATTAGGCGTTGGCCAAGCACGGCGTGTACAACCGCGACCACGGACCCCAAGGCACCTCCACTAAACAACCAGAACGCGCTCATGGCAGCCGCTCCATACAGTGATGTACGGTAAGAGCGTAACGTCGCAGCCTTGATCGGTCAATACAGTGCTGTATGGTGAGACGCCATGGAGTCAAGATTGAGCCGGGACGACTGGATCGCGCATGGCTCGCGCGTGCTCGCCCAGAACGGCGTCGCCGCCCTCAAGGCCGAACCCCTGGCGCGCCAGCTGGGCGTGTCCCGCGGCAGTTTCTATTGGCACTTCCAAGACATCCAGGCCTTTCACCGAGCAGTGCTGGAGCACTGGCGTGCCCGCAGCACCCTGCAAGTCATTCGGCGCATTGAGGCCCGGCGCGCGGATCGACTGGCCACCCTGATGGGCGAGGCCTTCGAAGCCTCTTGGGAGCTCGAGCGTGCGGTCCGTGCATGGGCATCGCAGGCCACTTGGGTCGCCGAGGAGGTGGCGCAGGTGGACGAGGTGCGCCTGACGTTCTTAGAGCAGTTGCTACTGAGCGAGGGGCTGAGCGCCAGCACGGCCCGCGCGCGGGCTCTGCTGCTCTACTGGGCGGCGCTTGGCCAGATGCTGACGCCAGGGATGCGACTCAAGCGCGGTGCTGTGAGCAAGCTGGCGCAGATGCTTCTGCACCGCTAACGGGGTGAATCGGGCAAGCCCGGGTTGCGGTAGCGACGGGATGTAGCATTGGGGCGTGCTGTGCGCCTTGAGCTCGGGCGGGGTCGCGCCACGCCTCGAGGGGCCGGCGCGAGGCTACGCGGCGGCTCGTGGCAAGCGGCGCCTACGCGCCGATCTACCACGTGCTGAAGCAGCCCAGCCGCATGGTCCGAGGGATCGAGCCCCGCAGACGACCACGGTGCTCGCCGATGGCATAGGGGAAGACGCGCTGCAGCTACAGCATCGGCGCGACTGGTTACAACACCCAGTCCGGCGCCCTACTTGCCGATGCCAGCGCCGCTTCGGACGTCACCGCCTTGCTCACCGACGAGATCTCCGGTGAGCTCGCGCCCTTCGCCTTGCGGGCGGAATTGATAGGTGGCGATACCCTCAACCTCACCGTGTCCGACGGGTTCGGTGCAGGTGAGTTCGATGCCCCCATCTCCTGGGAGTTTCTGGGCCTCGATTGGAACGGGGGGCCGGGAGGCATCACCGGGGTGCAGCGCATCGGAGGCAACGGTGGCATGGCCGACGCTAGCGTCACGGACAGCTCCGTGAGCATCACCACGCCGATGGAGTTCCGCGCCGGTGCGCCTTACACATACAGCTTCCGCATCAATCCTGCGCAGGTGGAGGAGCCGACCACCCTGGCGCTTTGGGGATCGACCCTCGCCCCTTTTCGGACGCATGCGCTTGCGCTCCTCAGTGCGTCGCTGACAATGCCTTAGCGCTCGCCGTCCCCGAACGGGAGCACCACCACCAGCCGCGCACCAACCTGCCAGTCAGGGTCATAGGCCAGCGTTCCGCTATGCGCTTCGGCCACCAGCCGCGCCAGGTAAAGGCCCAGGCCGGTGCCACCGGTGTCGCGGGCCCGGGAGGCATCGCTGCGGAAGAACGGCTCACCCAGCGCGTCGGCTTGCCGGGCGTCCAGACCCGGGCCATGGTCGGCCACAGCAATCAGCAGCCTATTCCCTTGCGTCGACACACCGATCTCAACCGACCCCTGCTCCCTGTTACCGTAGCGCAGGGCGTTGCCAACCAGATTCTTGAGCATCAGCGTCAGGCGAATGCGATCGGCTTGGAGCGTCACGTCACGCTCGATGACTGCCCGGATGTGCTCCCGATCCCGGCTGAAGTAGTCCGCCAGCATGGCCTCGATCAGCTCGCTGATGCTCACCTCGGACCGGACCAACGCCCGGTGGCGGTCGTTGAGCCTCTCCGCCTCCAGCAGCGCATCGATGATGGTCTCCATTTCGACCGCATCTTGCTTCATGCCCTCAGACTGATCGTTGGGTTCGGCCAGTTCCAGGGCCAGCTTGATGCGGGATAGGGGCGTTCGCAGTTCGTGGCTGATGCCGAGGAGCAGCTGGCGTTTGGCGTCCAGCATTCGCTGCACCTGGTTCGCCATGGCGTTGATCTCACCGGCGAGATCGCCGAGCTGGTCCTCCCGGACATCGGTAATGCGATGCTGCAGCTGCCCGGCACCCATGAGGGCTGCGCCTTCGCGAATGGTATCCAACGGTTTGAACAGCCAGCGCACCGCCAGGTAAGCCAGCAGCACCAAGGCCAGGCCGATAGCGATGATCAAGGGGGTAAGCCTACGCTGATCAATAGGCTGGCTCAGCGCCGGTGTGGCGACGACGATTGCGAAGGGCCCGTTGTCCATGCGTAGGTAGCCGCGGCCGTCCAGGACGGCGAAGGTCACGTCCTCCAGATCCCGCAGCCAGGTCTGCACATCTTCGCCGAACGCATCGCTGGAGCCGAACTCGAGCTGCTCCAGGGCGGGGAATTGCGGATGCGACGCCCAGTCGAGCGCCGGCCCGACCAACCGGATGTCCACGGGCACCTTCTTCGTCAGCGCCTCGGCGTTCTCGATCGCAGGGGGAAAGCCGACGTCCTGGCGCACGTAGTTCACGTGCAGAGACAGGTGGCCGCTGACCAGCTCGCGCAGCTGATCGGTGGCGTAGACCCAGCGCACGGCAAGCTGCGCGCCGTAGACGAACAGTGCGCCCAGCAGCAGAAAGACAATCAGCAGTCGCAGGGAGAGGGAGCGGGTCAGCCGACCTTTCATTCGCCGGCCGCTTGGCCGGTGAACACGTAGCCGTAACCCCAGGCCGTCTGGATCAGCCGGCCTGGCTTCTCCGTGTCGTCGAGCTTGTGCCGCAGGCGGCTGATCATGATGTCCACGGAGCGGGTGAGGATGTTGGCGTCGATGCCCTTGAGCTTGTTCAGGATTTCATCGCGGGACATCTTTTGGCCCGGGTGGCTGGCCAGGAGCAGCAGGAGTTCGTACTCCATGGAGGTGAGGTGCACCTCCTCGCCGGCCGCCCGCACGGCGCGCTGGGCAGGATCGATTTCTAGCCCCTCGAACCGCAGCGTCCCGTCGGCGGCCGCGGCACTGGGTTGTCCGGCACTGGAGCGGCGCAGGATCGTATTGATACGCGCCACCAGTTCGCGCGGTTCGAAGGGCTTGGTGATGTAGTCGTCGGCGCCCAGCTCCAGCCCGGAGACGCGATCGATGACGTCATCTCGGGCGGTCAACATGATGATAGGCAGCTGCCCCCGGCGTCGGATTTCGCGGCAGATTTCAAAGCCGTCCTTGCCGGGGAGCATAACGTCGAGCAGCACGAGATCTGGTTTCTCGCTGTCGATCAGGGGCAAACCGGTCTCGGCATCGACGGCGCATACGAGCTCGATACCGAATCGCTCGAAATAGCTTTTCAGCAGCGCCGAGTGGCGCTCGTCGTCGTCGATGATCAGTACCCGGTTCACGACCTCACCTTAGCGGCATTTGCCGGTAAAAAACCCTGAATTGGCGGCTCCAGCGTAGTTTTTTGGGGCCGTAGAAACATTCAGAAACAACTGGAAAAGGAACTGAGACCTCTCGCTGGGACCAGCGCTGCACCATCTGCTCATCCCAACTGGAGAGAGCTATGCAGACCCCGACGACCATCGCTGACGATCCCCCCGAGACGAGACCCTCCGCTTCCCCGTCCACCGTTCATGTGCTTGCCAACGTCGTGGCATTCCAGGCCGCTTGGGCCGCCGCGATCGTCGGCGCAGCCAATGCGAACCCCTGGCTTGGGGTCGGGGCTGGCGCCGCGGTCCTGGCGGGCCATCTCTGGACCGTTCCCAACCGTCGGCACGAGCTTTACCTCGCGCTGCTGACGGCCCTGATAGGCGTCGCCGCGGACAGCCTGTTCGCCGCCACCGGACTGCTCGAGTACGGCTCGGGGCAGGCGGCAAGCTGGTTGGCCCCCGTGTGGATCGGCGGCCTCTGGCTGGCCTTCGCTACCACCCTGAACGTGGCCTTCCGCTGGCTGCAACATCGCTGGGTCCTGGCCACCGTGCTGGGCGCGGTGTGCGGACCCCTGTCGTACCTGGGTGCATCGACGATCGGCGCGGTGAGCTTCACGAACACCACGCTGGCGCTGATCGGCCTGTCCGTTACCTGGGCGCTGCTTCTGCCGACGCTGCTCGCGCTGGCCTCGACGTTCAGCACCGACGTGACCGTCAAGGCAGGAGAGGTGGCGCATGTTTGAGCTTAGTGCACTGTTAACCGCCCTCGCCGCGGTGCTCGCCTTCGCGAGCCTGGGCTGGCTGCTGAGCCTGCGCCTGAAGGACGTGAGCATCGTCGACTCCATGTGGTCGCTGATGTTCCTGCTGTCCGCTGCCACCTACGCCTCGGCGCTGGGGGAGGTCGGACCCCGAGCCCTCGTCGCGCTGGCCTTGCTCGCCATCTGGGCGGTACGGCTGTCGGCCTACATCACCTGGCGCAACTGGGGCGAGGGCGAGGACTTCCGCTACCAGGAGATTCGTGCGGCCAACCAGCCCGCCTTCGAGTTCAAGAGCCTGTACATGGTGTTCGGCCTGCAGGGTCTCCTGGCCTTCGTGATCTCCATGCCGCTGCTGGTGGCGATCCAGAGCGACGCACCGCTGGGGCTTCTCGATGTCGTCGGTGCCCTGCTCTGGTTGGTCGGCCTCGTCTTCGAGGCTGGCGGTGACTGGCAGCTGGCGCGCTTTCGCGCCAATCCCGACAACCGCGGCAAGGTGCTGGACAGCGGTCTCTGGGCCCTGACCCGACACCCCAACTACTTCGGTGACTTCTGCATCTGGTGGGGCTTCTTCCTGTTCGGCCTCGCCGCCGGCGGCTGGTGGACCTTCCTCTCGCCTCTGCTGATGTCGGGCCTGCTGCTGAAAGTGTCTGGCGTTGCCCTGCTGGAAAAGGACATTGGCAATCGCCGCCCCGAGTACGCCCGCTACGTGCGGGAGACCAACGCGTTCTTCCCCGGCCCTCGACGTCGTTCGAAGGATCTCGATCTGAAACAAGGAGACTTGGCATGAAACTGACGAACACCCTCACCAAGGCGGCAGCGGGCGCCGCCATGCTGATGGCCGTCACCGTGGCCGGCGCCACCGCAGGCGTGACCGATGTGAACGAGACCTTGGATCCCCAGGAATGGAATTTCCAGGTGTATCTGAACGACAACCCGATCGGGTTCCACAACTTCCGCTTGAACCCGCAGGAAAACGGCTACAAGCTGGAGACCGAAGCGCAGTTCAAGGTCAAGTTCCTGTTCGTGACGGCTTACCGCTACCGCCACGAGAACGTGGAGACCTGGCGCGACGGCTGCCTCGAGCGGATCGAGGCGCGCACCAACGACAACGGCGACCAGTTCCGGGTGATCGGTCAACGCGATGTCGGCGGCTTCGACCTGGCGGCCACCGCCGGCCCCGATTCCCTGGATGCCGGCTGCGTACGCACGTTTGCTTACTGGGATCTGGCAGCCCTTCAGGACACGCAGCTGCTGAACTCACAAACGGGTGCCTATCAACCGGTAGAGGTGGCCCTGGTCGGTCGCGAATCGATCGATGTGGCGGGCCAGCCAGTGGTGGCTGATCGCTACAGTCTCAACGCCGAGGGTCTCGATCTGGATCTCTGGTACACCCCCGAAGGCGAGTGGCTGGCCCTGACCTCCACGGTAGAAAAGGGTCGTCAGCTTCGCTACGAACTGGCGCGGACATGAGACGCACGTTCCTGACAAGCTTACTGCTAAGCCTTGCGGCCCTCGGTGGCTGCGCGAGCCAGCCTGAGTTGGCCACGGTGCCCGAGGTGGATCTGGATCGATTCATGGGCGATTGGTACGTCATCGCCCACATCCCGGCTCCCCTCGAGCGCAATGCTTTCAACGCGGTGGAGAGCTACGCGCGTGACGGTGACCGTATCCAGACCACCTTCACCTTCAACAACAAGGCCTTCGACGGACCGTCGAAGGAGTACCAGCCCAACGCCATCGTGGTGGACGAGGATTCGAATGCAGTCTGGGCTATGCAGTTCATCTGGCCGTTTCGCTCGGACTTTCGGATCGTGCAGCTGGGCGCCGACTACGACACCACCATCATCGGTCGCAACAAGCGCGACTACGTGTGGATCATGGCCCGCGAGCCGGCGCTGTCGGAGGAGATCTACACCGCCCTGGTCAACCAGGTTGAAGAGATGGGCTACGACGTATCTGAGCTTCGTCGAGTTCCGCAGCGCTGGGAACTAACCGAATCGTAGATTCATGGAGCGGTCACAAGTCGCGGCTGCTCGGCTCTTGCAGAGTTGAGCAGCCGTGGCTTGTTCAAGCCGAACAACATGCGGGAGCGAGCGGCGGTTAAGGCGGACAACGCTTCGAGCGGCGAGCACGAGGCTCTCGCAATGTGCAAGCGCACTCTTCAGGGGAGGTTGTTCCTCCGCCCCAGACGAGCACGACACGACGTAGCAATAGCTATTCCGACGGCGAGCGCGGCGTGTCGGCTTGGCCAAATACCACGTAGGCTTCGCCTGCCGCGATGCGGTTCAGGGCGCTGTAGAACGCGCTAGTGGAGATGGCGAAGTCGTCGATGCCGTCGCCGTTGATGTCGCCCACACCCGACGAAAAAACGCCCGCGACGTTTTGCTCGTCCACGCCGTTGAACACCGCGCCTTCCGAGCCGTCGCCGCCTGCGCGTGCGAACAAGCGGCCGAGGGGGAAGGTGGCGAGCATTGGCGCCGACGGTCCGTAAACCAGGTAGGCTCGGCCTACGTTTTCGGCACCGAAACGATCTGCGCCGGACGCCCCGATCAAAAGATCCGGCCAGCCATCTTGGTTTACGTCACCGACGCTCGCGACGGAAGCACCAGCCGCTTCCCTCGGGGTTGCGCCCACGTAGAGCACGCCCCGCGTGCCGTTGGCACCGCCTGGGGGAGTCAGGTCCGTGAGGGCAACTCGGCTAGGGAATCCATCGTCACGACCAAACACGAGGAAGGCCCTGCCCGACCCTCCGCCACCGCTCGACTCGCCGATGACGAGGTCATCGATGCCATCACCGTTGAAATCCCCGATGTCGGCCACCCCCGCGCTTATGCCTGTGTAGGCGGAGACGGAGGTGCCGTCGATTCTCACCCCGTCGTCGCCGTTGAGGGCGCTAAGATCAACGCGGGGCGCCAGGGATGAGTCATCGCCAAAGACGACGTACACGCCAGGGCCCTCAGGGTTGCCCCGGCGAGGCGCCGCGATCCACATGTCGTCGATGCCGTCCGCGTTGAGGTCGCCCGCTCGGCCGACGCCACTCACCGTGTTGCCTATCGACGGACTCGTCAAAACGATGCCATCGCTGCCATCACCGCCCGCTTCTGGCAAAAGTTCGGCCAAGTTCAGGCGTGGAGGGAACACTGTGTCGTTCGGTCGCCCGAAGATGACGTAGCTTTCACCCGCACTAGGGGTATCCCCCGCATTGCTGGCACCGATAGCGAAATCGCCATGGCCATCGCCATTCAGGTCACCGACGGAACCTACTGCGCTACCGGCGACATCCCCCGTGTCGATGCCCTCGACAACCAGGCCTAGCGTGCCGTCGCCACCGGCTTCCGGGGTAAGTTGCTCTAAGGGGAAGGTGGCACCTAAGCCACCCGATCGGCCGAACACCACGTACACGCGACCGCTTCGGTTTGCGGCACCCGAGGCACCGATCAGTAGATCGTCGAGCCCATCGCCGTTGACATCACCCGCGCTGGCCACAGCCGCGCCCGTGAGATCGCCCGTTTGCGTTCCCTGCAGCACGGTGCCTGTCTGACCCTCACCAGCCTGGCCTGAGACGAGCAGGCCAATATCGAGCAGCGGTGGGAAACCCGCCTGGCTGCCGTAGATCACGTAGGCCTCGCCGGCGCCGGCCTGGGCACCGCTCGCGCCTGCGACTAGATCGCCTATGCCATCGCCGTTGACATCGCCAGCAGCGGTGACGACAGACAGATCGTCGAAGTTACTAGCGCCGACGATGACGAACCCTTCGCTGCCATCACCTCCGGCGGGCGGGAACAGGCTGCGCAACTCGAAGCGCGCGGGAAAGGCTTGTGCGTATGTTGCTGGAGGCAGTGCGAGGAGGGCACTGCTCATCAACAACAATGACAAGCGAGGCGCATAGAGCCTTCGGATGCTGCGCTGCACGTCGCCTGCGAGGCGATCGCGATCGTTGGCGCCACGCCGAGAGAGAGGCCAGTCCGTTGGCATGTTGGCTCCTAGAGCACGCTAAACTACTGCTAGCACTCTACCAAACGGATGCCGCCTAGAGCCAGTAAACGTAGGTGGCTACCCGCTGTACCAAATCATCTCCCTAAAGCGACAAATTCCACTAATGTGAAGCGTTCTGCTGCGCTGTCAGTCATCGGCCTCGCCAAGGCCGATCGACTGGCTCGGTGCCAACGTGATCACCGATCCGTCAGGGCCTGTACTGCGGATCGCGTGGCCCACCTCGTTGTATTCGTAATCTGTGGTTTCGCCTCGCGTGTTCGTCTGACGTGTCAGCAGGTGACGATCGTCGTACCCATACTCGCGAACACTGCCATCGGGCAATTCAACCTGAATCAGGTTGCCCTGCGCATCCATGGCGAAGGAGGAGATTCGGTTCGCTGGATCGGTGATCGAACTGAGTCGGCCATTCTGGTAGGTGAAGGTGGTCCGCATGCCCAGCGGATCCTCCCTGGCCACTAGGCGACCCTCTGCGTCGTACTCATAGGTTTCGGCATTGCCATTGCGATCGGCTTTGCTTTGCAGGTACCCATCGGGATCAAACTCGTACACGAGCCCTGAGGGCAAGCGACGGGTGGTCGATCCGTCGTCGTTCACCGTGACCACGGAGAAGTCACCCGACGGCGAGACGAGCGCGCCCGGCGCGGTGATCCCGGTGGTGAGCCAGTCCACCGCGTTCTGCAGCAGGAAGCCGATGTTGGGATCGATCGTCTGCCCTTGGGAGGGGAGGTTCGCCGTGATGGTCAGTCCACGTGCACCGGAGGGGTACTCGGAGAGAAAGACGGCTTGATCATTGAGGATCTCCGAGTCGACGGAGTTAGCGTTCTCGCCGTCGAGGTACTCTTCCACCAGCACCACCTCACCTAGGTTCGCGCGCTGATCGGTCGAGCGAGAATAATCGCTGTCCTCGCCCAGGCCGTCGGGAAAGGGCGAATTGGGGTCGATCGTGAAGGCGCCGAAGGGGCCGTTGAAAATCGGTTGTGTGGGATCGATCAGACGCCAGAAGCCGCGGGAGCCAAAGAAGCCTCCCCGGGGCTCTTCGGCCGTGTCTCGGCGGATGCCCGTCAGGCGCTCGTAGCGAACGAGGTCTGCCTCTTCGAGTGTCGACTCGCGCGGCCCGATGTCATCGCCCAGGATCAGATACGGCACGCCTTGCTCGACTCCCTGTTCGAGCGTATCCAGCACGTTGCGCTTGTCCTCCTCCGGCATGCTCTGGAAGCCGAACAGGCCCACGCCATTGGTGCCGATCGCAACGAATAGGGCGGTATCTGCGATATCGGTGGGTGAGATCTGAGGAACTGTGGACTCGCTGATCGAACGGGTCTGGTAGGGCACGCCGATGTCATCGAGCAAGGCCTGCACCTGCGTGACTTGCGACGCGGCTGTCGTGGGCGCGATGAAGGTGACGAGCGACCCCGATCCACTGCTCTCGCGAAAGCGCACCACATCACCACGGCCATCGACGAGGAGCAGGCCACCGGCGCTCGCGGAGTACATGCGGTCGACCCCGCCGATACGCCACCCGGCACCCACCGGCGATTGAATGTCGTTGACGATGTTGACGTCCTCGAACAGCCGTCCCGTGATGTTGGTGGCGTCGTAGCGAGAGGTGACCCGGGCCTGGCCCACGTAGGCATCCGTTTGCAGATCAGATCCATCGAGGGGCAGCACGATACGGAAGGACTGCTCCTCGCCCGTGTTGAGCATGGATGCATCCAAGGTGATGTCGTAGCCCTGGTCCACCCCGTCCAAAAAGCCACGATAGGTGAAATCGTTAGGTACGGGAGTTGTCGCTCGCAGGGCGGGAGCGACCACCATCGCTTCCACCGGGTAGGCGCGATCGGAGGCGTAGACGAGCGTCAAGGTGCGCTCGACGCCCAGCGAGAAGTAGGAGGGCAACTCGATCTGCTCCGTGAAACGACCATTGGCCACTTGCACAAAGGAGCCGAACTTGGCCTTGCAAGGCTTGCAACAGGCCTCGCCCTGGCAATCGCCGTCGTTGTCGTCGGGGGTGTCGCCCTGGTCGACCGGGGGAGGTAGGGGTGCATGCCAGTCTGCGGCGCGCACGCCGCCGGAGACGGTCTCGATCGAGTCCCCGATCACGAGCCCTTCGCCGACGATGGAGAACACGCCGAGGTCCGGGTCGAGGGACCAGAAATCGATCTGACTACCGTCCGGCCAGCTATCGCGCTCGTTGCTTATGGACAGGGTGGCCGGTGGATCGAAGGTCACGCCCACCGGTTGGACCGTGAAGAGCAATCCGGGATCGAGGTCTTCCGGTAGCGCGGCAGGGGCGAGACCATCGGGCACCTCGGAAATCGAAAGCTCGCCCTCGAACAACTCGCCATTCTCCCCACGCGCGGAGTTGGCAAGCACGGTCAGGCTCACGCCTAACTCGGCATTGGTGACCACCGTATCGATGTTGGGGTCGACGGTAGTGAGGCTGCCAGCGGCGATCCGCGGCAGGTAGAAGGGTCTTGCGATGTCGTTCGCGCCCTCCTGGAGAGTGATCGCTTCTCGGAACCCGGCGTAGACGCCGCCGTCTGGCGACTGCGCGTTGGTCGTATCGAAGTCGATCACCTTCTCGCCCGGTGCTAGGTTGTCGAGCACGAAAACGCCCCGATCATCGCTCGTAGCAGTGGCCGCCTCCCCCAGGAACTGGACGATCACGCCGGCGATGGGCACGGTGCTGCCGTCCTCCACGAATGCATTCGTATCCACCACCGTGCCGCGGATGAAGGTGCCCTCGGGCGGCGGTGCAGCGCCGGGATCGGGGTCCGGATCAGGGGGCGGCGGGGTAGGTGAGGCCGGGTTACCCCCGCCGCCGCAGGCGGCAGGCAGCAGCGTCGACAGCACGATGGTCAGCCCTGCGAAACGCTTCACGTTCATCCTCATCCCTCTATCCCAACTTCGCCAAAGGTGGTTCGGATCCGCAACTTCTTCGTGTTCTTCTCAAGCTTCTGCAGGCGGCCCCAATCGCCGCTCAGTTTGGTGAGGAAACTCTGGTCGATTGACTCGATCGCGATGTCACTGACCACGCGTACCTGGTCACCGCGCCCGAGATTCGCTTGGCCGCCAATGGCGAACTCCAGCACGGCGATCGTTCTCACATCCGTCTCCAGTACATCCCCGACACATACCCGATCCCCGGGGCGCAGGAGCGTGCGCGTACCGTCTTCCTGCACCAGGAACAGGCCACCAGCACCGGCGATGTCGACCACCCTGGCTACGTTGCGCGTAGCCCGCACCGGTCGCAGGCCTGAGAAGTCGAAGAAGTTCACGGGGTCTGCACCGGCGTAGGCGTAGAGGTTGTAGGCACTGCCTGAGAAGTAGCTTGGGTCGCGTTGGGTCCATTGTTGGGTATCGGGGTCGTAGTCGCGGGTGCCGAACTGCACCAGGCCGGCGTCGGCCTCCAGCGTGCCGCCAGCGAATCCGAAGGGTTGGAACTGCGGGTTCGTGTCGAGGGTCACCGCTCCCCAAGGATCGTAGTCCAGGCGCTGGGCGACGCTGCCATCGGCGATATCGACGACGAGGCGAACGCTGCCGATCTGATCGGAAACCACCTTGTACCTATCGGTGCCGTCGATCAGTAGGGAGGGCACCTGGCGCTTGTCTGCATAGACGAAGCGCTGGGTGGTGCTCTGGGCGCCATCGAGACGCGCTAGCAAGCGGTCGTTGCCGGCGTATAGGCGTCCCTCGGTGAGCGTGGCGCCTTCCAGGCGCCCCACGCGCCGGCCCTCGCCATCATTGAGGTACGTAACGCTGGTTGTACCGTCGTCTACGCTACGCAACTGGCCGAGGGCGGAGTACTCGTAGAGCGTCGTGACACCGCTTTGCGTCCGGGCCACCCGGTCGCCATCGCCGTTGTAGGCGAAGGTGGTGGTCCCGAGGGACTGCACCTGATCGAGCGCGTTGTAGGTGGCGCCGAGGTCTAGGCGGTTGTCATTCTCATCGAATACGTAGTCGGTGGGTGTGCCGTCCACGGTGGCGCTGGTGAGTCTTCCCGCCGCGTCGTAAGCATACGAGGAGACCATCGTGTCGCCCTCGATCGTCACGGTGGCTTGGGCGATGCGACCGAGGCCGTCCAAGACGTACTCGGCGTCGTACAGGATCGACGCGCCGGCGGTGACCTGGTGGCTGGTCAATTCCCCGAAGGCGTTGTAAGTGAAGCTCTCGGTCACGACGCCCGCGCTCACGCTCAGCAGGTCACCGGTGGACTCATCGTAGGTCAAGGTCAGGGCGTCGACGGAGGTGATCTCGTCGTCCGCATCGTAGCCGTAGGAGACTATCGATCCGTTGATATCCAACGCCGAGACCCGACCCTTGGCGTCGTAGGCGTACCCGACGTACCCGTCCACGGCGCCGGACCAGCTCTCTCTGGTCTTGACGCCAGCGGCGTACTCGTAGCTCAAGGTCACGCCGTCCGTGGACGCTATTTGGTTGAGTTCGCCCGTGCTGGGGTCATATGCGAGGGTGGTCATGCCGTCGGGCTCGGTCACCTCAACCAGCCTCCCTGCATCGTCGTAGCGCAGGCTCACCTCGCGACCGTCCGCGCGTCGCACGAGGGCCAGATCACCGGCGAGCGTGTACTCCCAGCGCATCGGCGCGCCGGATGGCGGGTGATAGGCGGTGGTGCGCCCTGTATGGTCGTACTCGAAGCGATACTCATCTCTTCCCGGCGGTGTGACGGACGTGAGGTTGTTCTGCGCATCGAAGGCGACGCCCACGCCGCGGCCATCTGCCAGCGTCACCGAGTTGAGCCGCCCAAGGGCGTCGTAGGTGAAGGACTGCGTCTCCCCGACGGCATTGGTCTCGGACATTAGGTTCCCGGCGAGCGTATGGGTGCGAGCGCCGGATCGCGCGGTGTTGCCGTCGCTGGCCGTGATTGCGGAGGCGAGTCCCGCCGCGCCGTAGGACACTTCCACGCGCAGGCCTGATCGCTCGACGAAGGCGGTGATCAACCCACGCTCGTCGTGCTCGAACTGAAGCGCCCTGCCTAGGGGAGAGGTGATCTGCGTCGCGTTGCCACGGTCATCGTAGGTCCAGGAAGTGATATTACCCAACGAATCGGTAAGCTCGATGAGCTGCGCGAGGGTATTATCGTAGCGGTAGGTGGTGGTGCCAGCGAAGGCAGAGTCGAATTCGCTGAGCACATCCCCAACGCCGTTGAAGGTGCGGATGATCTGCCGGCCGCTCGGCAGCGTGGCCATCAACGGTAGGCCATCGGAGGACCGGGTGATCAGCGTGGGCAATCCCGCTTCGTCCACCTGACTCACGACCTCGCCGAAGGCGCCCGTGGTGAACATGACCGACTCACCTGATGCGGTGGTCAGCGCGGTGTCGGCCGCGATTGGGAAAGCATCCATCCCCCAGACCAAAGCTGCGGCTGCTAGTGGTGAGATGATGGTGAGGGTGACCTGAGCGGATCTCCCTGATCCCCTTGGGGACAACATCCTAAGCGGACGGCTCATCGTTGGTGACCTCTCCTGGCGCCGCCCGATCGCCTCGGCACGGCGTGGCTGGAACGAGCCTGGCACGCTCCTGCTGAACCACGGCTGGTTGCAACCTCGGCAGCGGTGGCCTGTCAGAGGCTCCCTTACTCCACTAGGCGCAATCAGGAGAGAAACCGGGTCACCGACCGCAAGGCATTGCTGTCACGCAGGTGTCCGCTTCTGTAGCAAGCCCCCAAGCCGACTTTCAGGGCCCGTTCAGCATCCATGCCGCCTAATACATCTGCACCGTGAAGAACGTGGAGCAGACACCATGAAAGCAAACACTATCGCCCTCGCACTGGCGGGGCTAGCGCTAACGGCCGTCGCGGAGAACGCGCCCGAGCCCAATGCAGAGACGCTGGCGACTCAAGGGTTGGTCTCACAGCGTGAGGCTGATCTTCCCGTGAGCACGGCCACGGTAAAGCCCGAGCGGGGTACCGGCGACAAGGTCGCCCGAAAGGGGGCCACCATCGCGCCTAGCCAATCTCTAAATCTCGACTTTTGGGTGTTCGATGCCTTCGCCGTCATCCGCGATGACTTCGACTTCGACGGGTTCCGTACGCGTATCGAACTGACCTTCGATGTGGACACGATCTTCGATCAAGCCGACGTCTACGCCGTGCTGTATCTGTCGCTCGAAGGTGGCCCGTGGACCGAGTACGGCGTGACTGACACGTTCCGGATCTTCGGGGCCAGCGGCGCAGACGAGTATTTCTTCGACGCCGACCTGGTGTCCGGCTTCCCCACCGGCTACTACGACGTGCTGATCGAGGTCTACGATACCTTCGACGGTCGACTGGTCGCCGACTTCGGCCCGGAGAAATCCGCAGCGCTGTTCGATCTGCCGCTCGAGAGCGTCGCGCTGGACGCCAGCAACAGTGAGCCTGCAGTCGTCGTGTCCTCGCAGGGCGGTGGCGGCTCGGCGGGACTCATCTCCCTCGGTGGTTTGCTCGCTGCGCTCGGCCTGCGTCGCCGCCTTGGGCGCAAGTCATCGAGCGACTAGGGCCGAGTTTGCCTGGGTGCCAGTATCGGAGATAGCATCGATCGCACTCCGTTGATGCGTGGCGCACGCCACGCGAAGCAGCTCTCAAGGACACGCAATCTCATGCTCACGTTATGGCGAAACAACCCGACGCTGGTGGGCTAACGCGCGGATGGAGAAGGACCGTTGGGATGCCCTGCAGCACCACTTCCACCGACTGTCGGAGATGGATGCTTCTGAGCGAGGCGCTGCACTAGATGAGCTGAGTCAGCAAGACAGTGCGCTGGCTGATCTCCTCAAGTCGATGATCAACAACGACACGAGGAGGTCATCGGTGGCTACCGGGATCGTCGACTCCGCGAGAGAGGCGATCCTCGGCGCAACGACACACTACGAAGGCGCGCAAATCGGTCCGTACCGGGTCGTTTCCTTCATCGCCCGCGGCGGCATGGGCGACGTCTACCTCGCCACCCGCGACGACGGCACCTTCGAGCAACAGGTGGCCATCAAGCTGGTCGATCCTGTACGCCTGCCGCCGGATCTGGTCGCCCACTTCAACGCAGAGCGGCGCATTCTCGGCAAGCTGGATCACCCGAACATCGCGAGAATTCTCGATGCCGGGGCAACCGCTGACGGCATACCGTACCTGGCCATGGAGTTCATTGACGGCGTGCCGCTGGATCAGTACTGCCGTCTGCATCGCTTGCCTCTAGCTCGCATGCTGAACATCTTCCTTGAGGTGTGCGGCGCCGTTAGCCACGCCCATCGGATGCTGGTGATTCATCGGGACATCAAGCCGGCCAACATCCTGGTCACGGCGGACGGCACGCCGAAGCTCCTCGATTTCGGCATCTCCGAGTTCGTTGGCCATGACATCGAACGCCTGCTGCAGACGGACGCCGAGCTCACGTCCAGGCTCATGACGCCACGCTTCGCGAGCCCCGAGCAAGCGGCCGGGTTGCCCACCACCACGGCTAGCGACATCTACGCGCTTGGGCTGCTACTGCATACCCTGTTGACCGGCCACATGCCGCCGGATTCCGATGATCCCGGCGCTTTGCAGCAACCGAGCGACGCCGTCCTGATACCGGACGCTGACGATGACGGCGCCATCGACCGGAAGAGGCGAAGCGCCCAACTGCGCGGCGACCTCGATAGCATCGTGTTGAAGGCCCTCGCCCGCGAACCGGAGATGCGCTACCGAACCGCCGAGCGTCTCGCCTCGGATATCGAGCACTATCTGGCCGGCTATCCGGTCGCGGCGCGACCGAACACAGCGCCCTACGTCTTCGGGGCGTTCCTGAAGCGAAACCCCGGGCCTGTCACCGTCGCCCTCGGCATCGTCCTCGCCAGTGCTGCCGCCTTCGTCTTTCACAACAGTCAGCTCGCCGAAGAACGAGATCGCGCTCGCCTCGAGGCAGACAGAGCCACGGCAACGGCGGAGCTTCTAGTCGAGATATTCAGTCACTCCGATCCTGACAAGCGTCTCGGCGCGGATATCACGGCGAAGCAGATCTTGGATCGCGGCGCTGAGATGCTGCAGCGAAATCCTGAAGTCCAGCCCGAAGTGCGCGCCAGCCTCGGATTCTCGGTGGGATCCGTTTACGAGAGTCTGGGTCTCTACGATGAGGCACAGCAGCACCTCAACGATGCGATTGAGCTGCAGGGAGACCTGTCCGACCAGGCCGGTTTGGCAAAGAGCTTGGCATTGCTCGGCAACACACTGTACGAAGTGAGCGAACTGGAAGCGGCCACCGAGGCGCTCGAGCGTGCCCTGGCCGTCAACCAGGCGCTGCACCCTCAGGACCACACTGATGTGGCGAAGAGTCTCAGCGAACTGGGGCACATTCAGTACGCCCGCGGCGACTACGAACGAGCCGAATCAACGTTCGACCAGGCGATCGCCATGTTCGAGCGCCTGGGCGAGACCTCTCATGCGTCTTACGCCGCGGTACTGCACAACCTCGGGCAGGTGCGGTTGATGGAAGGCGACCTGACGGCCGCCGAGCGAAACTTCCGTCTCGCCTACGAACGTACGACGGCCACGTTGGGGTCCCAAAACTCGTTGACCGTGACGTACATGCACAACCTGGCGGTGGCGCTGCATGGGCTGGGCCAATATGACGATGCGGAGCCGCTGTACCTGGAGGTGATCGAGCGGGAGAGAGAGCTACTCGGGGAAGCGCATCCAGACAGGGAAGCGGCGATGACCAACCTCGGGCGCCTGTACGGCGACACCAACCGCCTCGACGAGGCGGAACGGTATCTTCGCCAGGCCGTTGAGCACGTCATTCGCACCCGAGGTGCGAGGCACACCTTCGTCGCCTACGACATGGTCAACCTGGCGAACCTGCTCACGATCAAAACCGAGTACGCCGAAGCCGAGGCGATCTTCCAGTCCGCGCTGGGCATATACGATGAGCAACTTGGTGAGCACCATCCCTACATTTCGTCGGCCAGCCTCGGCTATGCGGCCCTGTTGAATACGGTCGGGAGGCCGAACGACACCATTGCCATGAGCGCCCGTGCGCAGACCATCATCACGGAATCGTTGCCGAGCGGTCATTGGCTGGCGGCGAACAACGACAGCATTCTGGGCGAAGCCTACATGTTGCTGAATCGACTCGACGACGCCGAGCCCCTGCTGCGACGTGGCTACGATGCGCTCGCTCAGGCGCGACCGGGCGATCGTTTGACCGACAACGCCCTGCGGCGGTTACAGACGTTCGAGCGGGTCAGGAATGCTCACTGATGTCGGATAACGATCCCCGGGAACCGATCACCCGGCTGCTCCGTCAGTGGGCTGACGGCGACGACGAGAGCCTTCAGGAGCTGACCCCGCACGTCTATCGCGAGTTGCACGCCATCGCCAATCAGATCTTTCGGCGCGAGCGTGCCGATCACACCTTGCAGGCAACGGCGTTGGTCAACGAGGCCTACGCCCGGCTGATTCAGTCGGAGGTGGACTGGCAGGACCGCGGCCACTTCTTTTCGTTGGCGGCCCGGTTGATGCGTCGCGTGCTCGTCGACTACGCGAATGCCCGCTCCGCAGCGAAGCGGGGCAGCGATGTTCGCCCCCTGCCGCTGGACGATGCCATCGTCGTCACGCCCGAACTCGGTGAAGAGGTGCTCGACCTGCACGAGGCGCTTGAAGAGCTCGCCGCGCATGACGAGCGCAAGGCCCAGATTCTCGAGCTGAACTACTTCGGTGGGTTGACCTACGCCGACATGGCAAAGGTGCTGGGTCTTTCCAGCAGCACCCTCGACCGTGAAATTCGCTTCGCAAAAGCCTGGCTGCGAACCCGCCTGAATCAGTAGCGCCGCCCGGGCCACGGCTGCAGGCCCGCGCGAATCAGGAGATCGCCATCACTGGAAGGCTGCGCGTCAGCCTCGAGCATCGCCAGCAGCTGAGCCCGCAGCGCCGGGTCGGCGCCCGTATTCCGCACGGCAAACGCTTGACGCTCCCCCTGCGGCAACGTCACTGCCTGTGCGAACAGGGTCTCAAGGCGCCTCCAGTCCTGATCGTCCAACTGACGTTCTCCTCCAAGCGTCCTCTCTCCTCTACTTAGCGGCGGATTGCATCTAACTTGCCCACCGCGAATTCGCTGGGCAAGTTTCCGTCGAGTTCTCGCTTGAGTGTCCAAGGCCCAACACTCTTGGAGAATTTCATGAGCCTTCCCAGTCGTATCCTCGCCATCGCCGGCATGCTCCTGGCCACCTTATTGGTGGCGCCTTGGGGCGCTCATGCTCAGACGCCCGCCGCGTTGCCCAACAAGTCATCCGTGCCTGTCAGAGAGTCCAGTCCGATCGATGGCACCTGGACCATCTCCACGCTCGGTAAGCGGATTCGCTTCGAAGGCGGGCGCGCTTATGCGGTAGACCCCTGGACGCACGCCGTCTTCTGGCAGATCCAGCCGGACATGGTGGTGCTGCAGAATCTCCGGCGCCTGGAGCCCGGGGCGTGGATTGCCGACGACTTGCCGCTTGCCGGCCCGGCCCAGATGAAGCTGGCCACGGACGGCAACATCGACGTCAAGGTCAAAGGCGCCCTGTTCGGCGTCAGCTACCGCTTGCTTCGCTCAGCCGTCGACGACGGTGCCTGGCTGGCAGATGAGATGTCGAAGACGGACTTCTCCAGCGATGCAGCTTTCGATGGCACGGGCGGCGGGCGCACGGCCGAGCCCATCGAGAAGTGGTACGTCTACATTCGACGCGTCTGGTGCACCGGCTCCGGCGTGGGCTTCGTCAAAGATGCGACGGGATACGTGAGCGTCAATGCCAGCCGGTCGGGCGATTCCGGACGCACCGTGACGACCAAGCGCAAGAAGGTGAATACGGAGTGCAGGAAGAAGTACGAGCGCACGCGCTACGACTACCGGGAAGGCGATGCCGGCCTACTGGTGATCAAGGGGACACGCGAGCAGATCAAGAACTACACGATCAACTACGACTTCGAATGGTGGTACGGCAAGAAGGGTAAGAAATCCCGCACCGACCGCAAGCGCTACAAGAAGCCGGGGGTCCTGCAGAACGGCCTCGGGATCAACGAACGCAAGGACTACACGTGGAAGATCGACGGCGGTATCTCGCCGGACTTCTACCTGCAAGTGCGGTTCAAGCGGAAGCAGTAATCATGCGTGCTACCCCTCTGATACTTATCGCATGCGTGCTCGCGGTCGGTCTGTCTGCAGTACCCGTAAACGCCCAGATGCCGGCCAACCTGCCGTACGAATCCAGTGCCACCAGAAGCGAGGGCCTCGGCATCGATGGCGATTGGACGATCCGTGAGATCGGCAAGCGCATCCGCATCGATCGCGGTATTGCCTATGCGCTGGACCCCTGGGTCCATGCGGTCCTGTGGCGGGTCAATCCGGGCATGGTGGTGATGCAAAACATCGAGCCCACCACCAACGGTCGGTACGAGGCCGATGACCTGCCCCTGCAAGGGCGGTCCACGATGACCGTGCAAGCGGATGGCACGATCCGCGTGTTGGTCGCGGGCGCGTTTGGTCCGGTCAACCTCGTGCTTGAGCCAGTGCCTGATGTCGCGACCCTCGCGCAGGCCGAGCTATCCCGGTCGACCGTCGCCTCGACCGACGCATCGCCGCGTTCTCCCGCACCGGTCCCGATCGGTCGTCGTCGTCCTCTGCAGGAAGATCTCCCCGAGTTTCGATCCTGGGAGTCCTTCACTGGGTGCGACGGCGATGACGAGGCGGTACCGGAGGCCGAGTCGCCCCGCGAACGCATGCAGAACGCCAATCGCGTCGACAAGATCGCCCAGCGGCGCTTTGCCAGCTTCTCCCTCGACGACATCCAGTCCGGGGCGGGCGGCGACATCATCGACCAACGGTGCTGGTTCCGTATCGACGGTGTGTGGCGAGAGCTCGGCAACATCACGCTGGATCGCGCCAAGGACCGTCCCAAGGTCTGGGGCAGTGACTCGCCCGAGCTGATCGTCCTCGCCAACGGCAACTACACGACACCGCAGTTTCTCTTCATCGGCAGCGTCGGCAGCGATGACGAGGTGCTCTACGTGGCTGAAGCATTCTCGGATACGGGCTTCGCCCGCTTCACCAGCAGCGATGGTCTCACCCTCGAAGAGACGTTGCAGCGTGGCGGCCCGATCAAGCGCTACACCGCCGACACGCGCTTTCAACTCGGGCAGTCGTTGACCCTGGATGTCACGCGATCCGGGCGCGTACGGCTAAGGCTTGGTGACACCACCTACGTGCGACCGAGCCCGGGGGTATCGAAGACGACGATGTCCAATCAGATCGCCGCCAACGACGCCTTCCTGCTCGGCTACAACCTGGAGAACCTGTCGGCCAGTCGGCGAGGCTACGACGTCGTGAAGCAGGATCCTTTCTTCCTGCTCGAGAATCCGAAGTTCGACGTGTTCGCGGAAGCCGGACCGCAGGCGTACGTCATCACCGAAAAGCGCACCGTGCCGCTCGGGCTGACCCTGATCCAGGAAGCCACCCAGGGCATGGTGTTCAACAAGTCGGCGGTGTCGTCCGGCCAGGAGCTGCAGACGACGTTGTCCCTGGCCATGGGCGCCAACGTCAAGGGCAACGGCTACGCCATGGGCGTGCCGGTAGAAACGTCGATGTCCGTCGATGCCACGGCATCGGCAATGGCCAGCTGGGAAAGCAATAAGACCGTGGCTCAGGCAATCGGCTTTTCCAGGGCCAAGCAGTACGCGCTGGTCGTCGACCACCCCTACGCCACCTTGTCCGATGACTTCCTCGACGCGGTCGAGGACGCGAGGCGCTACGCGAACTTCACGGCGATCATCGACAACTTCGGCACGCACTACCCCTATGCCGTCACCTACGGTGCCGCGGCCAAGGTCACACACTCATTTACCGAAGACGCCTGGCGAAAAGCCGCCGAGGTCAACGTGGGCTACAAGGTGTCCGCCGGCGCGGAGACGCTCGGCTCGGGCGGCTCGGGGTACTTCGGTGCCAATGCCGGCCTGCGCACGGGCAGCTCCGGTTCGGTGGGCGAAGAGGGGGCCACCTTCGTCGCCGTCGGCGGCAACGGCTCGTGGAACGAAAACGGCTACAGCGCGGGGCCGACGCCGTATCCGATCCTGATGGATCTGCGGCCCTTGTACGAGCTCCTGAATCCGCTGAATTTCCCCAACGAGCCCGAGATCTACCAAGGCGTCCGCGAAGAGCTGCGCCTGCACACAGAGGCGTACATTGCGAAGTTCGCCAACCGCATCAGCGATCGCAGCCTCTTGCCGCTCGTGGAGCCGAAGAAGGACGAGCCGATAGAGACCTGGCGCATCTACGTGCGCCAGATCTGGTGCACGGACGGCAAGATCGGCATGGTGAGCGACGTCGAAGGCACCTTGAGCCTGGATGGCTTCATCGGCGCCAATCGCGACCGCTACGCGACGACCAAGGACAAGAAGCTCACGGTGGTCTGCAAAAAGAAGAAGCAAAGCAAGACCTACAAGTACAAGAGCGGCGCCGCCGGCATGCTCGAAATCCAGGGCACCCGGGCCCAGATCGCGGCGTACACGATCGCCCTCGAGTTGGACTGGCACTACCTGCCGTTCGGCAAGAAGCATCCGAAAAACAGCAAGAAGAACTACAAGCAACCCGGCGCACTCAAGAGCGGACTGAGCCCGGGCACAAGCAAAGACTACCGCTGGACGGTCGGCAAGAAAGCCAACCCGGACTTCACGCTTTCATTGCGGATGAAACGTATCAATTGACGACGGCAGCAGCCGTCGCCACCTGAGGAAAATACAGATGCAACACGCCTATGGAACTGCGACCGTAGCCGCCACGATGATGATGGTGTCACTCGGTGCCGTCGCAGAGGACTACACCCCCGACATCGCGGAGCTAGACGAACGCACGGGGTTGTCCTTTGCAGGGCATCCGGCTTTCAATCTAGGCGAGGGAGGCACCCTCGAATTCTGGGTAGCCCCGGGATGGACAGATGACCCCGGCTATGACCCGGTGGTGCTGTCCAGCGAAACCGACGACAACTTCAGTTTCGTCATCGCCATGCTCGGCGACAGGACCGGCCTCACGGTACAGACGGGCGACGGCTACGGGGAAGTGGCCTTCAATTTCGACGACGGTGTGATGCACCACGTCGCCATCGTCAATCTCCAGGGGTCGATGGTGGTGGTCGTCGACGGTCAGCCGCTCGATGAGATGACCTTCGGCTTACCGAACGAAGTGCCTCGGATGCTGTGGATCGGCAGCATCAATGGCGAAGGGCTGCCGTTCGTTGGTGCGGTTGGTGGGTTCCGCGTCTGGGATGTCGCCGTGGAGCTCGAGGAGCTTGTCGTCTTCGCCCTGCTCGATCCCCTGGACCCCGAGTTTCCACATCCAGATCTCTCAGCCCTAAGTGCCTACAGCAACCTGGCCAGCAACACGTTCGAGATCTCGGATTTGCTTTGGGACGACGACAAAGAGGATTCAACCGCAGACACTGTGATGGAGGCAGGCGAATGAAAGCGTTGACGATGTTGAGCGTAGCACTGGTGGTAGTTGCGTTGTTCCACTCCCAACCGACCGAGGCGCAGAAAATCAAACCGGGGGCGACAAAGCAGTCAGCATCCCAATCCCGCCCCGCAACGACGGACCCTCGGGCCAGGTCGGTCTACAACAAGAAAAAGCCGACTCAGGCGAAGCAGAAGCACGATGTTGCAGCGTTCAACATGACGCGGGCCCATTCAGTCAAGAAGCAGGCCGGAAAGGACCTGCAGGTGGCGGCGCGCGAACTCACGCGGGCCCAACGCGCATTCGATCGCGCTCCCCCGGAGCGCAAAGGCGCAGCGCGTAGGCGGCTGGACGCTGCGCGGATGAACCATGCGAACAGACGCCTGGATCTCTCAGATTCACGAGCGGCCTACAGGGCCGCCAGGAACAGCTACCGCCAGGCCAACGATCAGTTGCATGGGCAGCGCTCCAGCAGCTGGGCGTCGCGACTCGCCACCTGGTTCAAAGGCTTCCTGCCCAAGCGAAGCTTTAAAGGACGCAGGGTTGAATTCGCGGAACACCACCTGGGCAGGACTGGCTCCGGCGAGCCTCGTCCCACTGTTCAGCCAAGGGGAGTGCTGGTGACCAGCGAGCGCGTCTCTGTCGAGCTTGAGCGCAGACCGATGCCCCTAAACTAGTGCGGCGTGGACGAGGCGTGCTCTGGGTCGAGGCACGCACGATCGTGCCCCGGCTCATCTCTCGCCCGGAGCATACCGGGGCAGCGTCTTGGGGCCCACCGCCGCGGGCATCACCGTCGGTGCTTGAATGGTCTCTTTGAGCAGCAGAACGCGCAGGGAGAAACGACGGGCGCAGTCAGTTAGGCGTTGCGCCCTCATCGTTCTCAAACGTTATAGGAGCATCTCATGCGCGCACGACTCCTCTCCCTCGCCGCCCTCATCGCCGTAGGCCTGCAAGGCACCGCGGCCCACGCCACCGAGTTCCCTGGTATCAACCCAGCCCCTGCAGGATTTACCACCATCGCTACCGCGCTCGCCGACGGTGAGTACGATCCGGCCAGCGCGAATCCGAACGTGCCCGGATGCTTCTTCGGCTTCTGCGATGGCAACTACTTCCACACGCAGATCGCAGAGCGCACGCCCGACGAGGTGGCTCAGCTCGAGCAAGACGCCAAGGCGTTCTTCTCCCAGCGCTTCGGCGTGGACGTCGACGCGCTCGCCGGCTCGGGTGCCATCACCTTCCTCGACGCATACATCGACCCCCGGGCTAACTACCGCGTGCGCTCCCTCTCCAGCGAGCACGTACACGAGCTCGGTTGGGAGCTGCACGACTGGGTGTTGGTCGTGATCAGCAACCAGGACATCCCCCTGGCGGGAGAATGGGAGGGATCGGTGATGCCGGCAGGGTCGATGCTGGGCTACGGCGAGTATTGGATCCAAAAGAGCCGCCTCGATCGGCGAGGCGACGCGCCCGTGCTGGTGGACCTCGACCAGTACCTGGTGGTGCGCTATCGCTCATCGTCACCCTTTGTGATCGACTCATCGACGGGCTACGGCGCCGGCGGCTGTGAGGTCTTCGACAGCCCCTGGGGCGCAGGCCTGGTGCAAGTGTTGAGCGGCCCGGCAGGCGGAAGCGACGGCACCATCCGTGGCAACACCCGCAACGTCATGACCTTCGATGGTGGAGATGGCTTGGGCACCCACCCCGGGGTTTACAACTGATCGCGCGATTGCCGATCGACGAACGAAGCAGTCGCCGTACCCAGTGCGGCGGTTGCCATCTTCCCTCCCGAGTGCCTGCTACCGATCCCGCATGGCCGTGTCGGACTTGAACAACCGATAGGCCGCGTCCCGAAGGGACTGGCCATTCACCGACAGCAGGGAAGTGGGGCTGGGGGCCGAGAGCTCACCCATGAGTACCCTGAGTACCTTACGATTCGCATAGGAATGATGCGAGCTTGGGTCATCGCCTTGGTCTTCGATGAACTTTTGCAGGACCCGTGCGCGCGTGTCCTGCGCCATGGCTAACTCCATCAGCTTGGCTCGATACTCGAGTTCCCAGGGCGCCATGTCGGGGAACTGCTCGAGGTCAAGAAAGTGCTGCGTCTCGTGGCCGAGAAAGGTGACTCGGAACTCTTCGCCCTCTAGATCTTCGTAGATCGGTACCACGGCGAACAAGGTCTTGTCCGCTACCCAGCCGCCAGCCCCTCGGGTTTCACACGTTGCAAACTGCCCCCAGCCAGTAACGACGAAATCATCCAGAAACGCAACATCGGTGCTGTAGGTGCCGTGAGGCATCTCGACGGTTTCGGAACGGCGCTCTTCCCGGCGCCATATCATCAACTCCCGAAGTACACCGGTCTGGCCGAGCAGGGCGTGCAGCCCTTGCGCCTCCAGCCTGGCGCGTAAAGCGCGTTCGATCGCAACGCTGTCTGTGCCATCTGGCAGGCGCATGTGCTGCCGCAGCGCTTGTTCGAGTTCCTTCGTGTGCCTGTGCCGCGACTCCGGCGCCTTCAGTGATCTGCGCCAATATCGCTGGTAGATCTCAACTACCCTACTCGCGAAAGCGCTATCGTTCCCTCGTGCTGAGGCGAGAGGGCGGGCGCTACCGAAGCGCTCCAACATACAGCTTCGGTACTGTTGGTCCCGTCCATCAAGCGCGATAGGGTCCACCGTCCTTAGCAGTGCCACGGCACGGCGAGCATCTCCCTGCAGCCCAGCCCCGATGGCGTTGGAGATCTTCTCAGCTGAGGTGGCGCTCGCACGGATCGCTGGATCAGGGTCGAGCGTTGGCGCCGCTAGTGGCTCCGTGCAGGCGCCGAAGAGCAGAGACAGTCCCACGATGGCTGACCGCATGAATGCAGACTCCAGAGAATGATGATCTCCCTGACGTTCTAATTCAGCGACGGCCGCGCGTCTTGAAGATTTTTGACCTGTCGCCAATAGCTAGGGGGTGCGCCGGTCAGGGCGCGGATGGATCGGGTGAAGTGTGCTTGGTCTGAAAACCCGAATTGACCTGCAATGTCGACGAGGGCTGCACCACCTTTGATCAATGCATCGTAGGACCTGCGGGCGCGAGCCGTCGCCCGGTATTCGGCTGCCGATACGCCAAAGCTACGTTTGAACCCGCGGCTAACGGTTCCTGGGGCCAACCCCAGCGATCGACACCAATAGCTCACCGGCTTTGCGGGATCGTCGCGGATGGCGTTGGCGATGATTTCAGGCCAATCCGAGGCCGTCGATGCCTCGGCGTCATGGACTGGAGTAGGGCGGCCATAGCGTGTGCCAGATCTGATTCCGCCAAGCGCGCGACTTCCTCCGCATTCGAAGCGGAACAAAGCGGCTCGATGTCTGGGGCATCGTTAAGTTCGAAATTGAGCGTCTCGATATCCCGCCGTGCGCCTATCCAGTTTGCATGGGACGCGAACTTCCCGTGGACGAGGACATCACCCGGCCCGACCGTGAACCTCCCGTGGTCGCCCGCTTCCACATACTTACCGCCTAGGACGAGGGTTACGTAGGGCGTAACGTGTTGGTGACGCGGTAGCGTCGCTCCCGCGGGGAGCGATCTGGCGATTGATGTCAACACTGTCCCCGTCGCTGGCAGCACACGGGCTCTACCATAGACGAGTGCAATTCATCACAAAACCGCAGGAGATGAACCGAACGTGGAGGATGGCGAGTCCCTTGCGCCCGGCGTCCTGTCCAGCGCTGGGCGCTGGCGGCGCAGCCCGTTCTCGTCAACCGGCCCAACCCGTGGAATACTAGTAACCCCTCTCCCACACTCGCCGAGCCGAGCTCGGCGTTGCGGTTGTAGGACTGTGTTGGCAGGCCTACGGCCGGCATGATGGTCTGGCGCCACCTGGCTAGGGAGAAGGCGTGGGCTAGCGCTCGGCGCAAAGCGGCGTCGGCCGGCTCGCCGAGGGAGGGTGGCGCCGTGACGGGCTCTGTAGTGGGTATCCCCGCCGCCATCACGTTTCAAGAGTGCTGAGGAAACCCAATGGACCGCTTTCGATGGATCGCCGCGCCTAATCTGCGCCCTCTCACCCTCTCGAGCTTATGCCTATGGTGCTGCGCTGCGTGCACCGAGCAGGCGCCATCGTCGGCGTCGGTGGTGCCCGAGTCTCGCTCCACCGTCGAGATCCTCGTCACCAGCGAGGCCGGCGATCGTCTCGCCGTGAAGGAGAACGTCGCCCTACGCGCGGGCCCGGCGCCCGAGGAGGCCGGTGCCCGGATCGAGGTGTTCCCTGACCGAGAGAAGCAGACGATGACGGGAGTAGGCTCCTCCTTCACCGAGTCGTCCGCGTTCGTCCTGGCCCACCTACCGCCGCAGGAGCGGGCTGTCGTCATGCGTGAGGTGTACGGAGAGGATGGCGCCGACCTGTCCATCGCGCGCACGGTCATCGCTTCGACTGATTTCTCCGTCGAGGGACGCTACACCTATGCACCGGTGGCGGATGACGCGGCCTTAGAGCACTTCAGCATCGAGGTAGACAGCGACGGCTTCGCTCGGGAGCAGTACCCGGGCATCGCCGACGAGACCTTTGACCTGCTGCCGATGATCCAGGAGGCGCTCGCGATCAAGCGCAATCAGTCAGACCCCACCTTGTCGATCGTCGCGTCCGCCTGGTCCGCACCGCCCTGGATGAAGGACATCGAGGACTACTACGTGAGGCCCACGGAAGCCAACGGCTACCAGGGCACCGGTGGCGTGCTCAAGCCACAGTACGAGGCGACCTATGCCGACTATCTGCTGCGCTACCTGGACAGCTATCGCGAGCAGGGCGTCGAGATCTGGGGCATGACGCCCGTCAACGAGCCGAACGGCAACAGCGGCCAGTGGGAGAGCATGCACTTCACCCCGCAGTCCCAGGGCGAGTTCATCAAGCAACACCTGGGACCAAAGCTCCAAGAGGGTGGCTACGAACAGCTGAAGCTACTCATCTACGACCAGAACCGGGACGATCTCCCGCGCTGGACCAAGGCCATCCTCGGCGACCCGGAGGCGGCTCGCTACGTCTACGGCACGGGCGTGCACTGGTACGGCAGCACGACCCAAGTATTCGAGGAGGCGCTGGTCGAGGCCCACGAGCAGTTCCCAGCCTTCGACATCATCCACACCGAGGGCACCATCGACGATCTGGGCAAGCCAGCGCCCGGGGGCATCGGTGACCCGGAGGGCTTCCAGGAGAGCGGGTGGTTCGGCAACGACGATTTCTGGTGGAACCCCAACGCGACCGACTGGGCCTACACCGCGTCCTGGGCACCGGCACCGGAACTCCATCCTGTGTACACGCCTGTCCATCGCTACGCCCGCAACATCATCGTTAGCTTCAACAATTGGATGTCGGGCTGGATCGACTGGAACATCGTGCTCGACAGCAACGGCGGGCCCAACCATGTGGGCAACTTCTGCGGCGCGCCGATCATGATCGACACTGAGACGGACGAGGTCTACTACACGCCGATCTTCCACGTGCTCAAGCAGCTCAGCCGCACGATACGGCCTGGGGATCGGGCACTACAGGCGACGACGGTGCTCGCCGACGGCATGGGCGAGGACGCACTGCACGCGAGCGCGACGCGCAACGCCGAAGGCCTGATCAGCGTGCAGCTGCTGAACACGACCAAGGCGCCCATCGACTACTCCTTACAGGTGGGTGAGGAGCACGCTGCGATCACGATTCCGGCGAACGCCTTGCAGACGGTTAGGCTGAGCCTCGGCGCTGCGCGCTGAGGGCCGGCTTCGCAGCCCAGCGAGCTAGCTAGCGACCGGTCCTGCGATGGCGGTCGGCGAGTCTTGAGCCCGGGGGTACGCCGGACGCCCGTCGCCTTCCCGGTGAGGCAGCGGCCCAGGACAGGCCTAGGAAGGCTTGCCTCGCCCTTTTTGTCGATGCGCGGATCCTAGTGTCCCGAGTTAGAAGTTCGTTGATGAATTCGCGGCACCTTTTCGCCCCTGAGCACGTTGCTCCTCCTCCCGTGGGGCCTGCCACGCTCGTCGTCGCGCCACGCTCAGGGACAAAAACCCGCGTGCGAATTCATCAACGAACTTCTAACTCAGGACACTAGAGCTGGTGGCGCGAGCACCCATAAGTCTGTCAAACGAGCTCCCCCGGCCTCCAACCCTCGCGTCAAGAACTACCCTTGGTCGTGTTCGGCACCATAGGAGCTATTGAGCCGTTAGCCGCGGACCACTTGGTACGGGCGCAATGCTCCCTGGGCGGGCTAGTGCCCACTGGCGGTGATGGCGCCAGGTGCCTCCCTGCTTGGAGTCTAGGAACACAGATAGCCGGTGGCGCTATGGCCGCTCGATGCCAAGCTTGTGCGCTCTGAACGACGCCCTGGCTCTCGATCATAGCGCTACCCATTCAGGGCGTGAGGTTTGTACTGCCCAACATCCCTTGCGTGACTGCGCCGCAGTTCGGATTCACTGGGTTGGCCGCTTCACCGAACGCGGTGAAGTACGCCGAGGGCGTTAGCCATTGTAGATGGGAGAAGCCCCATGACGATGGGTGCAGGGCCTACGCCTCGCGCGCGCGCCGTGGTGATGGCTGGGTGCGATAGGTGGGCGATCTTTAGCCGTGCGCTCGACGGTGTTCGGCGAGTGTCTCCTTGGTCACCACGAGGCGATTGATAGGCATCGAGAAGCGAGCGCCAAGCGCGTCGCCTTGGCCAGCGAGGTATGTCTCTAAGGCGCTTAGCATGCGCGCCCTACTCGCGCCGCAGAGCACGAAGGAGGCGTAGAAAAACCCGGCGACGATGCGCGCAAGCTCGCCGGGTGGGGCGTCGAGGTGGACCAGGCCCGGCTCCACCTGCACGGGGCAACCGTCGAAATACTCGCTCGCAAGCGCACTCAACGCCGCCGTGCTGCGCACCCGTGCGTCACCCAGATCAAACTCCCCGTAGCCAGGGTACTCATCGCAGACAGCGTCGTAGATGAGCTGATGGATCGCCTCGTAGCTGGGGGAGCGGCGCATGTCGCCATCGACGATGGCACCGAACACGCCGCCCGGGCGCAGCACCCTGGCGACTTCCGCCAGCACGGGGCCTACGGGATCCATCAGGGTCAGTGCCCAGTGGCACAGGGCGACGTCCACGGACTCGTCCTGCAGCACGTGGAGGTCCTGGGCCAGACCTTGATGGAGCGTCACTTGCGCGTGCCGCAAGCGGGCGCGCGCGAGCGCGAGCTCGTCTTCGCTCATGTCCACGCCGACCAAGCACACGGCATCGCCGTGCTGCTCGTGGCAGAGGGCGCTGAGGCGACCGCTTCCACAGGCGAGGTCCAGGACGTGCGTGTGTCGCTGCGGCTCGATCAGCTCCGCGAGCCACTGGTAGCTGTTGCGTCCGCGCACGTCGCGGCTCGCCCAGGCGCAGGTCTCCGTGAACCCGGCGTTTCGACGATGCACCTCGAGTAGGTGTTCGCGCAGCTCCTGCGCCGAGGGTGCTTCGCGTCGACGCAGCTTGTCGGTAAACGGCGTGTGCAGGATGGGGTCGACTGAAGTCATGCGTCTTCGCCCAAGTAAATCAGGGTGACATGCTGTTCGAAGCGCCACTGATCGTCTCGTTGGCAAGCGCGCAGATAGGTGGCCAGAGGTTCGGCTTCCAGCATCTGTTCGAGGCTTACCTGGTCGTCGAAAACACAGCGCTGGAGGTAGCCCTCAACGCGCTCATGACCGCCATGGTCCACGCCATTGGTGTAGCGGATCTGCTCAGTACGATAGGCGGCGCCGAGGCGGTCGAGGCTAGCGAGGATCTGCTCGGCCGTGCTGTAAGGAACACGGTCGGAACCGGTCTGGAAGGCCTGGCGGTAGTGGTCGTAGCAGCGGATGTAGTGGCCGACTTCGCTGCTGTGTGCGATGAACCCCACGCCATCCATCGCCCGCAAAAAGCGACCTAGCGCCTGGTCCAGCTCGGCCTCGGGGACAGCGTACAGGGCGTGCGTCGCCCACACGATGTCGTACGCGCCGCTGGCGGCATCGAGCCCTTGGAGCGTGGTGACCAGTTCCTCGCCGGCCATGAACGGCGGGGCGAGTGCGCTGCGGGCCTGCGCAATCGAGAAGTCGCTCGGGTCGAGGAGATCGTAGGTGATCGGGCGCAGGTTGGCGCGTGGGAGCTCCGTGTCGCACAGGAGGGCAGCGGGGAACTTGCCCGAGCCACAGGCGACATCGAGCAGGCGCAGCGGGCGTCCGGGCGCGCTGTCTTGCCGGCCCGCGAGCCAGCTCACCCAGTCGTTCGCGTTCGCGAGGTGTTGATAGTCCACCCGCGCCAGGGTGTAGAAGTCATCCATCTCGCCGCGCCGCGCTTCACTCCAGTGCTCGCAGCTGCGTTGAAAGGTGGTATTGCTCAAAGGGACTCTCCGCAGGCTAGTGTCGCGAGTTGGCTTCATTGATGAATTCGTGCGCGAGTGTTCGTTGCTGAGCGTGGCGCGACGACGAGCGTGGCGGGCTCCGCGGTAGGAGGAGCAATGTGCTCAGGGGCGAAAAGGCACCGTGGACTCATCAACGAACTTCTACCTCACGGCTGGGCGCGTACGCGGGACCAGCACACCGGGTTAAGCGCGCTGTTGGCGAGGCCGCCCGGCGCGACGCCGGGCATGAACTTCTGCCAGTCCCCGGACACCATGGTGGGCCGGTCGAGCACGCGGGCACCGTCGGCGAAGTAGGTGTTGGCGAGCACGACTCGGCTGAGTTCCGTGAGGTTGGGGCCGGCAGTATGAAAGCTAAGGTTGTGGTGGAAACTCACCTCGCCGAGGGCGAAGGAGGAGTCGTCTATCGCCACTTCGCCATCGCGGAAGATCTCACCTACCTGCTGGTCGTAGCTGGTGTCGAACTTGTTGAAAGGCACGTCGCGAACGCGTTTCCAAACGTCGATTGGATGGGCGAAGGCCAGTGGGCCCATGCGGCGCGGGATCGCCTGCGCGGGGATCCAGGCGGTCACCACCTCTTGGGTCGCGAGGGGAAAGTGGTGGTCGTCGTAGTGCCAGGGCGTGCGACCGCATCCGGGCTCCTTGGACATGAGATTGTCGTGGTACAGGCGTACGCCCGAAACGTCGAGCAGCTCACCGGCGATGCCGGCGATGCGCGGACTGGTGACGAAGGCGCGGATCAGGGCGTTCTCCAGCCACACCAGCTCGAGGCTCAGAAACCGCGCGCGCGTGCCGCCATCCAGAGAACTGGCGTAGGCGGCTTCCAGCAACCGCACCATCTCCTCGCGCAGGCGTGCGGCCACGGCAGCGCTCAGCACGTTTTTGAGCTTGAGGAAGCCCCTGCGCTGAAACTCGCCGATCTGCGCTTCCGAGAGCGCGTAGGGTGTTTGCAGAAATGCGTGCACGTCCCCGTCGAGCGCAGGTGGCGCGGACGCTGCCGCCAGTGGCATGTCGTCCGTGTCGTCGACTGGGGCCTGACGGCCGTGAGGCGCCTCTGGCTGCGCGAGCGAGACGTACCAATCCCACCAGGCTTGGTTGTCTTGCTCCCACGCTTGGTCGACGTCGTCGCGCCGGGCGTTATCGCCCACGAGCAACGAGCGCCTGGTCGGCGTCGACTCTTGCATCCGTGATCTCGCTAGGTCGTGGGGGGGTTTACGTGCGGCGTGGAGAGGATTCGCCACACGAGGCGCATTGGATTTTGTCAAACTCGATAGGCCGAGCGCCAGTGCGTCACCAAAGGTCTGCCGGCGAGCGAGGTACCGGAAGCGTGATACGTTGGCGCGCAGTCGCGTGTGCTGTGGCTGGCTTAAGGCGGCGACCTGGCGTACTGTGATTGTGAGACGTAGCCTGTCCCACGGTCGTGGGGGAGAGGGATGTTGGGACCGATCATCGCCACTCGCGACCGTGCCAGCGTTGGCCGAAGGCTATCGGCAGCCTCTGACGTGCGTCCGACGACGTTAGGCTTTCGAACTCGCGCGGCCCAGGGCAGCCGTCGCAGCCCGGCTGCGGCTAGGCGTAGCGGGCGGCTCGAGGTCATGCCTGCGGCAGATGAGTGTTCTGTTCAGCTAAGAAGAAACTCAGTACCGAGTTAGGCCAGCTGCTAGCCGACTAGGCGTGCGCTGCCTTGGCCTTCACCGTGCCAGTGCGATCTCTAGAGCTCGACCCACGCGGAGCAATAGCGCATCGTTCCAGGCAGTCGCCGTCATCAGCATGCCGACAGGGAGGCGATCAGCTTCGCTCTGCATCGGGACGGATAGCGCAGGATAGCCGGCCATGGCGGCAAGCCAACTCGCCCCGATGGGAGGGGCGTTCGACGACGCGCGCTCATCGCCATCGAGCGGTGATGGTAGGGCGCCCGAAGGCATCACCAACACCTCCACCCGATGGCTCTTAAGCAACGCATCAATGCCCTGCGGGCCTGTGGCGGCTTTGATGGCGGTGGAGATTCGTTTGTACTGCGCGCTCTCAATGCTCGGCGCGGTGGCCGCTTGAATGAGACCGGATTGGTCGAGGCTACCGTCGGTGGCATGGTCGGCGTTGAACGTGATCAGGTCGGTGATCGAACGTACCGGGACCTCCTCCGGTGCGTTTGCCAGATACGCATCGAGATCGGCCCTGAACTCGATGTCCAGGAGCGTACCCCCGCTTTCCCACGTGATGGGATCCGGCCTAAAGGATGTGATATCGACGAGGACCGCACCGTGAGCCTCGAGTGCCCCTAGTGCCCTGTTGAAGGCTGCAGATACCTCGGGGTTTGTGCCCTCGGCCCAGCGAAAGACGCCGACCCTCATGCCCTGCACGCCGCGTTCGATCTCCGCCAGATAATCCACCGACCGATCCGCGGCATCAGGCCCAACCATCGCGTTCAGCATGAGTGCAGCGTCGCGAACCGTGCGCGCCATTGGTCCTGCCGAGTCCTGTGATCGAGATACGGGGATGATGCCCGCCTGCGACACCAGGCCAACGGTGGGCTTCATTCCCACCACCCCGTTGCACGCAGCGGGGCTCGTGATGGAGCCATTCGTTTCCACCCCGACGGCGAGGGGCGCTAACGACAGGGCGACGGCAACCGCTGATCCTGATGAGGAGCCACACGGTGACACTGATCGGTCAACGGCGTTGAGCGTTTGTCCACCGAGGCCGCTCCACCCTGCCGGCGCATCCGAGGAACGGAAGTTCGACCACTCCGAGAGGTTTGTCTTGCCGAGGACGATGGCGCCTTGCGACCTGAGTTGAGCGATGACGTCGGCGTCCCGCCGCGTGAAGTTCTCCGCTAGCGCCGGGGAGCCGGCGGTAGTGGGGAGCTCTCGCGTTTCGACCGTGTCCTTCACCAGCACCGGCAGCCCGTGCAGCCGACCTCGGTACTCGCCGCGCGCCGCTTCAGCGTCTAGCGTGCGTGCCTCCTCGAGCGCTGCCTCGTTGAGCGAGAGGATGCTTCGGTAGTGCGGCCCGCGCCTGTCGAGCGAGGAGATTCGATCGAGAGAGGCTGCTACCAGCGCTTCACTCGTAAGTTCACCGTGTCTGATCGCCCTCGCGAGGGCTTCCGCCGAGGACGTGAGATCAACTGCGGTGCTGAGCGATGCGTTCGGCACCGTGCAGATCGCGACCGAAGTGAGTCCGATGCACAGCATCGCCAACGATGCGGTTCGAGCTACCCCTCGCATACGAAATCCCTCTAGTGCTCATTGGGCACAGCACGCATCGGCGACGGTGTCGCCGTAGCGCCGAAGTAGGGTTTGATGGCGAGGGGGCCGGAGTGGTTTGAAGTGGAGGCCGATCTTGAGCCGACCCCCGGGCACGGTGCGAGGATTTCGGCAGGTCGGCGAGGCACACGCTCGGGCTTGTACGGGCTTGCAAGTCCGTTACGCGTGAGGCGCCTCGGCCCTCGCCAGTAGGGGTTCACGGCGCAGCGGCCGTTCATCGATAGGGAGGTGGATGAGCGTCGCGAGGAGAGACAAGCCCACACCCGTCCACCAGACGAGATCGTAGGCGCCGATCTTGTCGTAAAGGTATCCCCCTAACCACACGCCGCTGAAGCTGCCGAGTTGATGGCTGAGGAAGACGATACCAAACAGGGTCGCCATGTAGCGTGGCCCGAAGACGCGCGCCACGATGCCCGAGGTGAGGGGCACGGTGGACAGCCAAAGCAACCCCATGGCTGAGGCGAACACGAGCATGCTAAGGCTAGTCTTCGGCAGCAGCAGCAGCGCCGTGATGGCCACGGCGCGCAGGGCGTAGATGACCGCGAGACCGTGGCGCATGGGCCACCGCTGGCCGGCAAGCCCCGAGAGAATAGACCCGGCGATATTAAACAGGCCGATCAGGGCAATCGCATAGGCGCCGACCTGCGCGGGGAGTCCTAGGTCTTTGACGTAGGCAGGGAAGTGCACGGTGATGAAGGCCACGTGAAAGCCGCAGACGAAAAAGCCCACGGTCAGCAGCAGGTAGCCGCGGTGCTTCAAGGCCTCTCGTACCGCCTGTCCCAGGGTCTGAGTAAGGGCCTGGCGAGAAGCGCTCGCCTCTGGTGTGTCGGCAGGCGGCAAGAGCCAGGCGGCAGGCACCACCACGAGCACGAGGCTGGCGAGTATGACGAGCGCGGAGGACCAGCCATGGGCGCCGATCAAGGCCTGGCTCAACGGCGAGAACAGCACCTGCCCCGCGGAGCCAGCCGCGGTGCCCAGGCCGAGCACCAGGGTCTGTCGATGCGTTGGAACCACTTGCACCATGGCCGCCAGGGCGATGGAGAAGGACGTGAGTGCGATGCCCGTCCCCGTGAGCACTCCGGCCAGCAAGTTGAATCCCAAGGCAGAGCTTGTCATCGCCATGCCCCACACGCCAGCGCCGTACACCACTGCCCCCACGGTGAGCACTCGTGACGGGCCGTAGCGATCGGCCAGGGCACTGGCGAAGGGTAGCACCAAGCCCCAACACAAGTTCTGTAACGCCAGGGCCATGGCGAAGGTCTCCCGCCCCCATCCTCTCGCGGCCGTCATCGGCTCGAGGAACAGCCCGAAGGTAGAGCGCGCACCAAACCCTACGGTGGAGATCAGGCAGCCGGCCAAGATGATCACCAGGGGGCGGCGAAGGAGTTGGGTCACGGGAATGCTCGTAGCGCTCAGCCTAGATGACGCCTAGCGTAGCGGATCGTGAACGCTCCCTCGACCCGTGCCGCGCGGACCCGTTTCCAGCATCCCGCTATCGCTGGTCCCAATCCCGTTCGAGGGCAGTGAACGTATCGTCCTTCTGGGCCCATAGGGCGGACAACCACGCCTGGAAACGGGCGCGAAACTCCGGATCCTGAGCGTAGTCTCCCTTGTGCATCCAGGGCTCGACGGGCACCTCGCGCACGTCGACCACGACGTCGTTGATCTTGCCAGTGAATAAATCCCATAACTTCCTTCGGCCGCCCGGGTAGACGATCGTGACATCGAGCAACATGTGGAACTGCTCACCCATCACCGACAGGGCAAACGCGACGCCACCGGCCCGCGGCGGTAGCAGGTGCGTGTAGGCCGCGTTTGCCTTCGCCTGCTTCTCGGGTGTGAAGCGAGTGCCCTCGACGAAGTTGATGACCGTGGTCGGCACCTCGGCGAAGCGCTCGCACGACTTGCGCGTGGCCTCCAGGTCCTTGCCGCGCAGGTGTGGATGCTTCTCGAGGAACTTGCGCGAGTAGCGCTGCATGAAGGGCATGTCCATTGCCCACCAGGCCAGCCCTAAGAACGGCACCCAGATCAACACCTGCTTGATGAAGAACTTGAGAAACGGGATGCGCCGGTTGAACACGCGCTGCAACACGACGATGTCGGTCCAGCTCTGGTGATTCGAGACGACGAGGTACCAGTCATCGCGGCGGAGCGCATCTACGCCCGTAATGTGGAAGCGTGTGCCCTGCGTTGTCTCGAGCAACCAGTTGTTTACGGAGATCCAATGCTCGCCGCAGGCCATGAGCAGGCGGGAGGTGAACTGGCGCACCGCGGCGAAGGGCAGCAGCAGGCGGACGATCGCGCCGAGCATGATGGGAATGAACCAGAAGACGGTGTTCGCTGCTAGGGCGACGAGCGCGATGACGCCCTTGATCTGCTGGAACATCGGCGCCTTGTCTTGCATTAGGAGTAGCGGCAAGTATGCCTGAGTGTAGCCCCGCGTGCCGCCAGGGCCGAGCTTCTCGGCGGCGAAGCGCCGGTCAGCCGTCGCGCTTAGGGCTACGTCTGGGAGGGTGCACAACCCCACTCCCGCCAGGCGTCGAGACGCCTATTGATGTCAGGCCGTCTGCTTCGCCAGCAAGCTGCCGCCGCGAGGCGCCAAGCGCGGCGCGTGGGTCCGTGGCGACGACAGCGCGAGCGCGGACTCTCTCAAGGCCCATCGGCCGCCTGCTCCCAACACGGAAGAGCGAAGAGAAGTCCCTCAGGGACGATAGACGTTTGGCGATGGTACCAGCGCCACGCCGTGTCGTTGCGCGCACTCCCGGGCGATAAGGTACGATGGCCTCCATCGTGATAACGGAGGATCCGCCATGACCGCTTACCTAATTGCTAACGTAAAAATTAACGATGACTCCTGGGTGCCGGAGTACGCGGCGAAGGTTCACGACATCGTCCACAAGCACGCGGGCAAATACCTGTCCCGCAGTGGCAGCATCACTCCTCTCGAGGGCGATGCCCCCGATGTCAGCCTGATTGCTTTGCTGCAGTTTCCGAGCGTCGATGCCGCAAAGGCCTTCGCCAGCGATCCCGAGTACGCGCCGTTTATCGCCTCCAGGCAGGCGGGGACCGCGAGCCAGTTCTACATCATCGACGACGCCGACGCGGCCGGTACAATCCCCTACCTGCCTAAAGGCTAGGCCCAGCGGGTACCTATCGGCGCGCCGTTCAGTCCTTGGTACAAGTGAGCATCTGAATGTACGGCGCGCCTGATCCCTGCTCGGTCGACTCGCCGTTGTAGTCGTACTTCTTTTTCTTGGCCCAGTGGTGATCGCCCCCGGGGGCAGCGACCACCTCCGTTTTGTGCAGGGCCACCTCGCCGGAAAACTCATGAAGGTGCACGCGATTCTCAAGATCGGTGAGAGGCGCGCCGCCGAAGGTGGCCTGATCGCCGAGCGCCGACCCCACAAGGTAGCGACCACGCATGTCGTCGTTCGTGCTCCAGCCCTGGGGGCAGCTGTCCCGGTTCGGGAAGAACGCAACCAACCCTTGCGCAATCGGGGCTGGTTGGGTGGGCGTCTCGGTCTTCAGGCACAGCATCAAGGTGAAGTAGGGCAGTGATCCTTCGGCGCCATCGGCGGGCCCTGCGATCGTCCTGTTTTTGGTGTTCCCCGGATTGGTGTTGCAGCAACTGTGCGATGCGGCGACCGCGCGCTTGCCGATATCGACTTCCGTGCTGAGCCCGTGCTGGTGCGTGAGCGGCAGTCCGAACTGTTCTACCGCCGGCCCGCCGCCCATGCCGAGCGGAGTGCCGCCCTCCTGCAGCGGCACGACGAAGCGGCCATTCGCCGCATCGAAGGACTGCCAACCATTAGGGCAGCGGTTAGGTGCACCGGGTACCTTTGGCGACAGCAGCACGGCCGACCCGCGCGGCATGGAATCGACCGCGTCGGTGGCGCCCTGCATACACACGGGCATCTGGATGAGGGGAAGGTCACTGTTGCTTGCGTCCGTACTGCCGTGGCTGTGGTACTTCTTCGCCTTGCCTAAATCCGTGCCCGACCCGCCGGCCGCCGCGATCACCTTTGGCTTCACGCGCATGGTGAGCTCGAAGTCGTGCTGATGATCCGCTAGCTCTCGACTCTCGAGCGGCTGTCCTGCCGTCTCGTCGGAGCGGTTGGGGTTGTTGACGACCAGCGGTGCGACGCCGGCGAAATCGGCCGAGTACGACCAGCCCGCGCCTTGGTCGCAGTCGTCAATGCCGTCGAAGAAGGCCACCGTGCCAAGCGGTGCTTCAGCTAGTCCAGGGGGGAGCACTGAGGCGGCGACGAAGAGCACGGTGGCGACGAGTCGCCCGAAAACGGTTGTGTGTACCTGCATGTGGATCACCTGCCTGTGAGTGGGTCGATCTAAGGCCGTTTGGGGCACACGGGGCGCTGATGGGGTGGGCGCAGTCATCGCTCATCGGGACGATGAGCGAGCCTCGTGAGCTCCTGCCTATTTCGTACGTAACCCGGCGCACAGAACCTTCACCGTTTGGGTCAGGTCCGGCTATCGAGTAGCCAGGCAGGGTGCCGGCAGCGCGCTGGCGTTGGCTTCCGGGTGCGGTCTAGCTGTCGAGCGGAATGCGGATCTTTTGACCGGGATAGATCCGATCGGGGTCCTCGATGATGCCTCGGTTGGCTTCGAAGATGCGCATGTAGGCGCCGGCGTTGCCGTAGTAGCGCTTTGCAATGCCGCCTAGCGTGTCGCCGCTGACGATCTCGTAAATCTCCGACTTCTCTTCGGGCTCTATGGGTACGGCAGTGGCCGACTCGGCCGTGGGCGCCGGCTGCTCAGCAGGGGCTGTCACGCGCAGTTCGTCGGCGACCACCCTCTCGACACCCTTGATGTTGCCAACGATCAACACTGCAGTATCCCGGGTGCTCTGGTTTGCGCAGTCGCCGCAGAGGGTGGCGACGCCGTCGTCAAATTTCACATCGAGATGCTTGATCCCCGAGAGCTGGATATCCAGGTCCTGGCGGATCTTCTCGGCGGCTTCGGCATCGGAATTGAAGACCTGGCGGCCCACATCCCTTACGAAATCGAGAAGGCCCATAAGCGTGTGTCCCCGTGTAGTGACTGTTCCATGATCATCGCAGTATAGCCTTCCAGTGTTCGCCCCGAGTGTTGCGAACTGCACGCGCTAAGGCGGCGACTGTGAGCGTGCATCGATCACGTCGAACAGGAAGTCCACCAGCTCGTCATCCTGCCAGTCGTCCAAGGCATCGCCGACCTGGATCTCCACCATGGAGCGTCCTTGGCCGTTGGCGTACACGCGGTCGAACAGCCAGGTCTTCTGCGCTTGTGCTACTTGCAGCGTCAGCGTATGGAGGGCCTGCGGCGCGATAGGGAGTGTCAGTTGGAAGCCGCTACTCTGCACCGGATGGGCGATGGCAGCATCGCCGAACCGTTGAGCGAAGCACTCGGACAGGCGCTGCGCTCGGGCGTGAAACTCGCCAACCCTCGGCAGGTAGTTCTTTAGTCCCCACAAGGCGCTCAAGACGTAGGGGAACGCGGTGTACAGATCCCCCGCCAACCTGCTGCGCCATACGCGCAAGCTGCTGATGAACTCCGCGTCTGCGGCGATCACGCCGCCTGCCGCTGCGCCCAGCATCTTGTACAAGGAGACGTAGACGCTGTCGCCGAGATCGGCTACCTGGTCGTAGGGCTTGTGCCAGTAGTGAGCGGACTCCAGTAGCCTGGCGCCGTCGATGTGGAGCGGCACCTGAGCCTCCTGTGCGAAGGCCTGGAGCGCGAGCAAGGTCTGCCAGTCGGGCAGCCGGAAGCCTGCCCTTCTTACCGGAAGCTCGATGCAGACCGTGCTCAGCTGGTCAGCGTGTGGCGCGAGTCGGGTGATGTCCTCGTCCCGTATCGCCTCGTTCTCGCTGCCGAAGGCCACCGCTTGCAGCCTAAGCAGCGCTTGGTAGGCGTCGGCTTCGTCAACGGCGAAATGAGACTGAGGGTGAATCGCGATGTGCTGTCTGCGCGAGCGGCGAGCGTATTCGAGTAGGGCCGCGTACTGGCCCACGCTGCCCTTGTGTACGAACAGTGCCTGCTCCTTCCCAAGCAGATCGGCCATTGTTCGCTCGAGCAATTGCATGGCGGGTCCGTCGCCGTAGCAGTCCACCTCCAGGTCAACTTCCGGCACCTGTTCGATACGTCGCAACCACTGCCGGTGGGTCAGTGGCTTGTGTCGAGTGACGAAGCGCGTGCATTGCTGCGCCAGGGGGTGGCCGAGCAAGGCTCCGGTGTACATGCGTACTTCCTTCATGTGTTGCTTGAAACAGCATCGAACGACGATGCGCTAGGGGCTCACTTGCGCGGGCAGCGCGTGCTGCCGGTATCGCGCGAGCGCATCAACCGCGGGCATGACGCCCCGGCGAGGCGGCATCAGTAGGCTCCGGTACGCGTCCCCGGCGATCCAATCTGGCAGTACTCGCGCCAAGTGACCTTGTTCCACTGCCTGGAGACAAAGGTAAGCCGGCAGGGCGACGATCCCGTGGCCTTCGCGTCTGACGGCCTTTGCGCCGGATGCAACTACCAGTCGAGTGTTTCAACTACTCAAGTTACAGGACAAGCGCTCTCCTCGTAACCGCAGCTACTCCGCTGGACCTGTCTTCGGACCCTCTTGCGCAGAAGACGACTCCTCCACCGTAAACAGCACCCCCGTCGCCTTGCGAATCTCGCGCTTCTTCGCCTTCAGTTCGCGCCGCGCCCCCACACACGCTTGCGATCGGTAGCGTGCTTCCGTGCGACCGCACGCGCGAGCGGTCCGCTCCTCCAGTACCAGCTGCTCCTCGAACAGGGGCACGCGCGGATCGCTCAGCTCGGACGCGCCCTCGCCCTCGGGCGCCAGCGCTAAAACGACGGGGTTTGGGAACAGGTTTTGCCCCGCGCCCGAGGCAACGTCGACGAGCATCATGCTGGCCGCGACGCCACCAGCAATGGGTAAGGAAGCTGCGGCGAGCGTCCCCGCAGCGCCGGATCCGCCAAAGCCCAAGGTCACGACTTCGCCGATCATGGCCCCAGTTGCGGCGAAGCCGGCGACGGTCAGGCCGCCGCCTACCACGGTGTTACCCACCACGGTGCCGCTTAAGGAGGCGCGTCGGGTGCTGTGCAGAATGAGTAGCTCTACAGGCTTATAGCCCTCATGGGTAATGGTGGCGATGAACTCGTCGGCGCGTGACCTGGCGATGGCGCACGGGGTGCTCGGGCAGTCTGCGGGCTTCCCCTCGGTCATCTTGGTGATCGTGACCCGCGCTCCTTGGGGGATCGTGTCGACGAAGAAGTAGTCCGTCGTGCCGCGGTTCACCGTCGTGCAACCCGCGAGGGGTATCACGAGCGCCGCGAGCACGCAGACCCGAGTCGCACGCCGTCCCGAAGGCTTCGGTGGGTCTATCTCAGGGGGAGGTTGGCGAGGTCTCATCGGTCGAATCGCCTCCAGTGGCGCCTGCGATCAAAGCGAGAAACACGGTCACCACCTGCGGCGCCACATTGAGATTGGCGCCGCTCATCGCGTCGATCACGCTCCCTGCACCGTAGGTAGCCATCCCTGTCAGACTACTTGCGCCGCGCAGGCCGACCTGACCGCTCTGCGGCGTGCCGACGACCACGTGACTCCCAGGCGGCAGGCCGGCGATGAGCGTGCCAGGGACGAGCACGTCGTTGCTCGTGGTCGCTGACGATACGATCCGATAGCTGATGGGTCGGTACCCATCGAGGGACACGGTGATGCGTCCGCTCGCGCGCCGGGGCACCTCGATCGAACACGGCGTGGCGTCGCAGCCGTAAACGCCACCAGGTACGTTGACTGATGAGTCGGATGTGGGCACGGGGATATCCGACGTCACCGTCGCTCCTTCAGGGAAAGATGCAATCGTGAGCGTGTCGGTGGTGCCTCGCACGACCGTGGCGCACCCCCCGAGAGCGGGCAGCGCGAGAGCGATCAGGGTGGCTCTGTACAGCATGCGCGCATACTGACGACACCGGGCCGGCAGATCAACCGATCCGTGCTGCCTGTTCACCGCCATGAACGGCGCTCTCGCGGCGCACAGCGTGCCTAATGAAGTAGATAGTTCAGGGTGGCGACAATGGGTGTGCGCATTGCCGCCTTGTCGATACGCGACACGGAAGTCCGGGTTGAGGGCTCGATAACGTGGGGTGGGCAGAAGTGGTCAGGGCGAAGGCTGCTGGCGCGGCGGCCCTGCAGAGCAGGATGACAGCGATGGGCAGCGCCTGTCGCCGCATTCTGGCGCCAAGAGGGCAATGTCGTACTCGCCGCGTACCTGCTGAGTTTTGCCAGGATTCCTCACCCGCTCGCTACCCCAAACCGGTAGGGGCGCAACCGGTGACACAAGCTCCGCCCCTTATACGCCACTAACCTTTGGCTGGCGGTGTGTCTGTCAGCCGTTGGATGCTCTCGATCCCGGCTCCGGCGACTCACAATGCTCGGGCGGGAATCGATTAGCGCGCTTAGGAAATTCAAAAAAAGCACTGTGCGTAAGCAACAAGAAAGGGAGAAATAAGGGCAATGAACGCTCTGAGGTGTACAACCAGAAAACGCATGCTCGCCGCGGCACTCGCTCCGCTGGCACTACTCATGACAACGATGGATGCGCGAGCCGTGGAGATCACCATCGACCCGGGAGGTCCCGGTGTAATTAGCTCTTTCAACGAAGACATCACCAGTGCCATGACGGCGGCCGGCTTGCCCACCAGCGCTGATGGGGCCAGCCTAGACATCCGTGTGCTCTACGCCGATGGCAAACAGGTCAGGGGCGCCAGCTTTAATTTCGGCCTGAATCTCACTTACGCGCTGCCGATCTCTGGCGGGAGCATCCTCAGGGTGGGGCTGATCGATGAGTTCGGCGCTGTTGTTTCCGAGCAATCCGGTGGCGTCAGCACCTTTGGCAATTCAGTGATTTACCGAAGCGGCTCGTCGACGCAGTACGACATTCCGCACAGCGGCTTGTTCTTCAGCGTATTGTTACCGACGGGAGGGGCCAGCCTTACTTCGGCGTCCCTGAACTTCGGCGCTGACTTCCTAGAGGTGATTGGGCCGACTGGAATCGCGGAGCCGGGCACCGTTGCCCTCCTCGCCCTGGGGTTCTTTGGTATCGGCTTGCTGCGCCGCCGGCGAGTCATTTCTACCTAATGTCGTAATTTGGGCGCGTCGGCCATGAGCCGGCGCTCGCCCTTCAGCAAGTGCTCGCTTCGAGGCACACGAGCCGCCGGGTCCGCGCCTGTGCTGTCGATTTCTTCGCAGGCACGGAGCCTGCTCTGATCGTAGATGCAATTTGGCCCGGCCGGGCACGCACTACGACCGCGAACGCCGCGGAGCCGACTCAATTGAGCGCTGGAGAGTTCAGCCTTTGCGCGACCGACTTCTAGCCCACCCTGCGCTACGATGATGAGACCCCCGATCCGTCAACGTCGGTGACTGCGCGCCTGTCGAGATGACCTGAGATGCACGTCAGGTTGAAGTAGGCGATTGCATTAAATAGGTAATGTGTCCATCGCTCGTGCTGCACTGGTATTGAGCGATATCGCTAGCTGCGCAAGTCACATGGCGCACCGGCACCGGCGGGAAGTCTGGGTGCGACGGCCGTGCGCCAAGAGCCGATCTGTTCAGGCCAGGGTTGGACCAGCCCCTACGCTGCGTACGCGTTCCCGCGCTCAACGAGCGCCGATGCTGCACTGCGATTTCGTTGCCTACTAATGAAGAAGCTCGCTTATCCGTGGGGGCACTGTTGCGCGGGCTGATGTTGGCATCAGCAACCGTTATGCGGTTTGGGGAACCATCCTGGGATCAACATATTCTATGGTTTTATTAACAAGTTTCACTTGTAAGGGATGACCTAGGCCACATCGAGGCTACGCGTCGTGCCCTTAACAAAGAACGATGTTGATGGAAAGGGGATCGCTCCATTTTGGAGCACTCAAATCCAAGGGGAAGGATATGAGCAGCGAACTCGACGCCTTACTACGGAAGCCTGTTTCCGAGTGGTGCCCAGCTGATTGGCGCCGGTTCAATGAAGCGCGGCCTGCACTAATTCGGGGCGCCATCGTCGGGATGGCGAATACGGCGAGCAGTTACACCTCCGCGGCGCAGCGGGAGGAAATCGTCAAGGCGTGTCAGCGCCTAGTCAAGGCGCTCGATGTGGATGCGATTCTGCGTGTCGCACTGGCGCGGATACAACAGGAGAATCGACCCCAGGCCGACCAAGCCAAGTTCCTGGGGATGGTGAGCCGGCTCTTCTACGAGAAGATCACCAAGCAAATCGTCTCGACGTCCGGTGAGCACTGGGGCGCGGACGACGTCGTCTTTATCCAGGGTCCACTGCTGGGGTCTCGTAGCGATTTGCTGGAGCGAACGCTGGCCCGATATCGCGACGGCTTCCCGGGGGCTGACATCGACGTCTTCGAATGCTTCAAAAGACTCCTTTGGTCAACGCCGACCGTGCAGCGACTGCGCGCCTGCCCGCCTCCGATCCGAAGTCTGGACGACAAACCCTCGCCCGAAGAGGCCACCAAGCGCCTGTTCACTTTCGTGGTCGTGAGCGTGATCCATCAGCTGCACGAGAGCCTGTCCTTCTCCGCTCCGCCCATTCCGCTCGCGGAGTCATCCACTTCGGCGCCGCAGGCTCCGTCCACCTCGCCGGGCGGCAGCGTCGTCACCTATCCGCGCGCGAGCGTTGCATCGCACAACAGCGCAGATGCTCGCATCAAATGGCTGCTCGCACGCCGCTCCCCGGAAGACCGGCGGCTCTATGACCTGACCGTTCGTGCGGGCTTGGCGTACCACGAGATCGCGGAGCTCTTGCGACGCCCCACCGCCGAGGTGAAGGCGCAGTGGGAGGCATTGAAGCGCTTTCTGACGGAGAACTTCGACAAGGATGGGGACATCTAGAGCGGCTGCGTACCCGCCGCACGCAAACGATTTTCCAGCGAGACCGACCGCAGATCGAACTTCCATGTTACGCCTCCGCTGACGACCAGTACGCTGATTATTGTCGCGGGCGCAAAGGCAGTTAGTTGGCTTGAGCGACCGCACAGCACTTCACCTAGGGAGACCGTAATGACACTGCCGCCCGATCAACTTGAAGCGCTTCTTCGTAAACACCAAAGCGACTGGACCACGGAGGAGGCAAGACTAGTTCGCTCCCAGCAAGCGTCTTTGATGCTGGATGCTGTCGAGTCGCTGGCAGCGCCTTGTGACCTACTCATACCGAACAACCGTCTGGAATTCGTGTTCGCCGCCTGCAAGCGCCTTTTGCGGGAATTAGATGAGCACGTGATCTTCCGCTGTTCGCTGCAAAGGCTCGTCGAAATCGATCTGGGCGAAAGGACCGCAACCCAAGCCCTGATCGACGCCATCGCTGGCAACATCTACGACCAGCTGCTCAAGCGCGTGGTCGCCAGTCCGGGCCGTGATTGGTCGCGCGATGAGATCATGTTCATCCGTGGCGTCTACATGGTGAAACATCGATTGCTGATCGAGAGGTTACTCTCCCGTTACGCCAACGCCCTGGCAGGTTATAGTTTTGATCTGGGCGCGTCGTTTAGGCGTCTACTCTGGTCGACGCACACGGAGCAACGATTTCTCTGCTACGTAGGGCCCATGGGGGCTGCCAGTCACGGTGGTCCCGCCGGTGTACCGTCCGACGCTGCGGAGCGTCGCTTCCACGCCTTTCTATTCTCCCAGCTCGTGGACTACCTGAACGACGAGCTCGTGTTCGCCGCCCACGATCAACTGCCCGAGTCGGATGCAAGCTTTGGTGTAGTCCTGTCGCGCTTCGGTTCTGACGACTCGATCTACACGCGGCCAGAGTTGGCCGCCGAATACGCGAATGCATTCGAGCGTCTGCGGTACTTGGTGCGACGGCGTTCCCTGCAGGATCAGAAGCTGTTCGACCTGTTGATTACTCACCGAATGGACTATCGACAGATCGCCGAGGTCCTCGACAAATCAGTAGAGAGCGTACGCATGCAATGGAGCAGACTGCTGCGCTACCTGGCCGAGCACTTCGATCCGAGCTAGTTGGCACGGGATTTCACGTTATTCGTCGGTATCTGCGCGCGCAGGGGTTGCGCGCCGTATCGACATGAGAGGAGCCTCATGGAAACCAAGGGTAAGTCTGTGCAAGTGACTGCACCTGTCGAACGAATCATCGAGCTGCAACGAACACGAGGGCTATGCTTCTGGGAAGAACTTGCAGATGACGAGGATCAGGAGTTGGCGGCGCTCGCCCGCGATGCGATGGAGCTTCGAGAGCCAGTAGGGCTAAGGGTGAAGAGACTAGCGGAACTCATCGGCGCTAAGGAGTGTGCACTTTACAAGCGAGATCCGGCATCTTCCGTGCTGCATATCGAGGCCTTCGGCGGACTGGTGACGCACTGGCTGCCAGTCGAGGTCCGCGATAGCGGAAAAGGGCGCTTTGGTATGGCTTCACCGACCGCGGATGAGTGCATCGAGATCACCTATCACGGACTGGAGTCTCGCTCTCACGTCATGGCTGACACACCTCCGTTTCAGACCTATCGGGACGATGAGGATGGTAAAGAGGCCCCGGCCTGCCAGGTGCTAGAGGCGCGGGCCTACGTCAACGGGGTGACGAGTGCGTTGTTCGTCGCCACGGTGCCGATCACCGCGAGAACGTCCGAGGCTAGATGCCACCAGGAAGAGCTCGTGAGAGAGTTTTTCCAGATCTGGCTCCATGCGCGTGAGTGCGTGGAAGCATCGCCCGTGGCAGACGCGCCCAGCGTGCTGCCGCGCATGGCCTGCTCGCCCAATGATTTTCTCCACGAGTGGTTGGGGCTGGTGGTGCAGCAGCTTTCCCTCGAGGTTGGGCCAGCAGCGAAGTTGCTCGCCACCCTGAGCGTGGGGGAGCTGAGCGAGAACAGCCTGACGATTGCGGCGTCTTATCCGCAGTCATTGATGGAGTCGGACAAGCGTTTGTTCTGTAAGGAGGCGTGCGACGGACTGGTCCCGCTGGCCGCCGAGCGCGGTGCGCTAGTCGCTCCGAACATCGTTAAGGGCGCCGAGCCCATGAACTACTTCAGGCTCTGGGACGACGCGAAGAGTAGCTTGGTCATCCCGCAGCGTTTGGGCAGCGAGCAGCTGTTGGTGCTCAGTATCGAGTGCAGTGACGTCAACGCCTTCAACTCCACCAGTATACGAATGCTGCGCGAGGCCCTGCGTGGGTTCTGTCACTCCTATGAGCGGGTGCTCGAGCGCCTGCGAGGCGTGATCATGCAGATGTTGGAACTGCGCGAGCCGCAGGGCTTGCTGCAGTACATCGCCAAGAGTGCGGTCTTTGCCAGGGAGGTCGATGTATTCCCCTATTCGCGGGCGGCGGGGAAATTCTCCCCAGGCTATGGCACCTCTCATCACTTTAACCCTGAGATCACTCCTAGGGACGACGGATGGTCGCGATATGTGGTCGACCACATGCGACCCGTGTTCGTTGAGTTGTGCGGTGATAGAGGCAAGGTCTGGGAATGGAAGGGGGCTTGGCAGGAGATCGACGCGAAGGGGCGTAAGGTCAACGAGCGGGTGTTAGATCGCGACCAGGTGGGCGACCTTGGCGTGCCGATGATGGCCACAGGGCCGGATGGCGCAAGTCAGTGCTGTGGTGTGATCTGGTTGAAGTCAGACACGCTGCATAAGCCAACACCAAAGTGGTTGGAGTGGATTACTCACTTTGCCCAGCGAGCAGGGGAGACCTTGGACCGCTCGAACGGGACGCGAAGTACGCCATGAGTGAGGGTGCACGAAGCGGTGCCGTTTTCACCGACGCCACTTACCGTGCGCCCACCAGCGCAAGCGAGTTGCTTGCACGTTACCGAGAAGGCGAGCGCTACTTCGTGGGGGCTGAGCTCGATGAGTGCACGCTCGCTGGCTTCTCGCTGGACGGCGTGAACTTAACCCATGCCTCCCTCCGTGGAGCCGATCTCACGAGGATATCGCTGCGTCATTGTCGCCTGGTGGAGGCGTCCTTCGAGGGCGCCTCACTGGGCGGGGCAGTGCTCAGCAGTTCCACCTTGAACAGGTCCACCTTGCGCGAAGCCGATCTCAACCAGGTGACCGCGTGGGATGCGAGTCTACTGGCGGTCGACCTACGCGGTGCATCGCTCGTGGAGGCCATCTTGGGGGACTGCAACCTGTCCGCCGTCGATCTGCGCGAGACCTTGCTCACCGGATTGCGCCTCGGGGGCTGCAACCTCGCGGCGTTACGCCTGGACGGTGCGCGTGACCTATCCACCGTAGAGCACTTCGCTCGTTGCGCGCTCGATGTGCCGACGATCGAGCGCCTTGCCGCCGAGCACGAGGCGTTCCTCGCCGACTGTCAGGTGCCCCGCCAAGTCATAGGGGCCGCTCTCTCGGCTGCCGTCGGCGCAGCCTACTGCGATTGCTTTATCTCCTACTCGCGCCAGGACCGAGCCTTTGCGACTCACTTGCAGGAGACGCTGCAGCACGCCGGGGTATGTTGCTGGCGCGATGAGCAATCGCTGCCCGTGGGCTCATCCCTACGCACCGAAATCTCGCGGGCTATTCGCGCACGGGACAGGGTGCTGTTGATTTGCTCGACCGCTTCCCTGCAGAGCACGTGGGTGAACAGCGAGCTCACGACCTCCTTCGACGAAGAGGCGCGCCGCGGGGAGCACATCATCTTGCCCGTGTTGCTGGATGACTACCTGCTTAAGGACTACATCGGTGCCTTCGCTGCGGAGCTTCGCGATCGCCACGCTGCGGATTTTCGCGAATGGGCTTGTGACCCCGAGTGCTTCTCCAGCGAGGTGAATCGCCTGCTAGCAGCGCTGCGTCAGGATCGGGTGGGAACGCAGTAGCCTGAATCGCCCGCCAACGCCGCGCGCGGTACGGCATCGTGATCACCGCAGCCGTTCGAGCGTCGTTCAACGCGCGTGCGTTGTGGTGAGAGATTCCGGTCGCAGCGTACACTAGTGAATACGGGCCTCTTGGTCCGCGGCATTGCCAAGCGCAGGTGGCGCGGGCAGCTCTCTGGGGCGACCAATCGCTCGACAGTCTTCATCGGTACTCATGTAGGTTCGTTTGGTGAACGAGATTTTCGGCTCTTGGCTAAGCCTGACCCTGGCTGCCACGGCGTTCACGACTACTCGCGAGTACCTTGAGTTGCGCGTGGACGTACGATCCACAAGCGAATCGGCCGGTCGCTCTCGACGGCTTCTTTCCACCGCGTCAACACTTCTGTTTGCGGCTGCTGGAATGGCCATTGTTGGCCCCGACGCCTTAGGGGATTGGTCGGTCTGGATTCTAGTATTCGCGGCCGCGTTCAGCGGGGGGTGCTATTGGTTGCAGCGCGAGTTGAAATCCCGTGCTAGCAACGGCCTCTCCGTGGCTACCGTGCAGAGCGTGCGACGGCTCGGTGTGTTTCTACCGGTCTTGGTGTTCGTATTCCTGATGGACGACGGGTTTCGACTTGAGCAGATCTGGATTCCGATTGTGTTGACGTTGCCAATACTTGCCGTTGCCTGGAGCGGGAAGCGTCAGGGGGCGCCAAAGGGCCATAGATGGCTTTCGTTTTTCTCCCTTTTGGGCGCGGTTTTCGTAGGCGGTGCACTGAAGATCCTGGACACGCTCATGATGGATCTCAGGATAGAGCCAATCTCGTTCATGATTGCGACCAACACAGTTGCAGCCGTTTTGGGGATTTCGGTGTTGCTTGCACCTGCAACCTCCCGAGGGTTTGCCGCAGCGCCACCCAAGCCATCTATCAAGCAAACGGCACAAGCGATAGCGATTGGTTTGTTTAACTTCCTGGGTTTTGGTTGCTATCTGCAAGCACTGACGGTCGGTCCGCCCGCGGTGATCGTTCCGATGGTTGGGCTTAGCGGGGCGTTGATCGTGGCGATCGACTGGTCAATGCCGGCAAAACCTGATCAACCGCCTCAGCGGAAGAAGGCACTGGCGTTACTGCTGATGACCACAGCAGCTCTTGCGTTGGTATTGGCGACTACGGTTGCAGAAGGATAGGCGGAATGCGCTGTACAAAACTGGGGATTTGCTGTTGGATCTTCTGCCTTGCTCTCCCCTCTATGGCTAGCGCTTGCGAAGTGCCTACCAGGTACATCGGCTCATCTGACAGTCCCGATGCGATTAGGGGTCTCGTCAATGCGCTGGAGCGACAAACGGGATTCTGTCATGAGGCCATAGAGTTGGACTACGAGCAAACTGGGCAGGTGCTCACTAAGGGGAAGCTCGATAGTAGGGAATTTTCGCTCGTTGTATCGCCCCCGTATCGATACGTTGCAGCGAAGAGACAGTACCCCGCCATTCCAGAGCCAGTAGCCAGCATCGAGCGCTTCGGCGCAACGCACTACGGTACCGTCCTACTTTCTACCGTAAGCGTGCCGACCTTTGATCAGCTCCAAGAGTTGACGTTCGTGTACCCAGATGAGAAGAGTACCTCTGGCTATCTGGCACCGCTCGTGTTGCTCCATGATGAGGTAGCAAAGCTCAATGTCGCCAAGCTCAACAAGAGGCGTTTGGGAGATGTAGAGGAATGTGTAGAGCTCAAAGCCTCGCATCGAGGTGCGCTTACCTGCGCCGAGCAAGTTCAGGGCTTTGCGGCCCTGTCTTCCGAGCGATACCACCGAAAACCGGGGCAGCCGAAGTACACGGAGCTGGCGCACTACCGGCCGCTTCTGCACGGTCCTGAGGACATTCCCTTCGATCCGATTATCATCCTGCCAGCGGCGGACGAGGTCGTCGCAGGCTACCGTGAAGCGCTTACACGGCTGATTTCATACTCTGATGAGCAGTGGAGAGAGCTTGATGAAGGCCAGGCGGAGCCGGCAGATGGAGCAACCGAAAGCTCAACTTCAACAATCTCGGGTCTGCGCATTGCGAACGATGGGGACTATGACCCAGTGAGACGGATGTCGGCTAGGCTCGATCTCATTCTAAACGACAACAAGCTAGCCCACCTTCGCCTAGGGGCTTCGTTGGCTGTACAGCCTCAGTCTGAGCGTGCTAAACGAAAAAACTGGGAAGGGCTCCAGCGGCTCTTGTACTCTCGGCATAACATCTTCCTCGAGCTTTCGAAGACATACTCAGGTAACCGAGGGTCACGTGGTTCGAGGTCAGAGGAGATTCGTGATGAGTACGATGACATGCTAGCGGATCTCGATAGTGGGGAGATAGACATAGCAGAGTTGCCTCCTATCCCAGCGGGTAAGGCAATAACGCTTGGGCACTGCCCTGTAGCAATGCCGGTGTTCAGAGAGGGTGCCACTGACTACGAAGCGATTGTCATTGGGAGGCAGGATAGCGATGCGAGTTTTCCTCCCGATCCAGGGGATGGCGTAAGAGTGGCGGCAGTCGGTCCGCCGGAGAACTTCGCTTCTGCTTCGGGCTACGCTTTCCTCGCAAAGGCTCACAAAGACATTGATAGTTCGCGATACACGTACTATAGCGCGCCGTACGAAGTTGTGGCGTCCGTTGCTGACCCAGATAATGGCGTGGAGTTCGGATACATCGCACGATTCCGCTTCGACGATCTCAAAAGCAGATTCACCGGCAAGCAGGCGCTCAAGGTGGTTACGGGTCAGACGGTAAGTATCCCCAACGGCCTGTATGTTCTTCGCAGTGCTTTGAAAGACAATTGTGAGGAACTCTCCGAGGCGTTACTCCAGACGTATCTGGAGCATGAGTCCGCATTGAGTATGCAAGTGGGTTTGGCCGAGGCCAAAAAGGACGATAAAGACACGCTTATGAACACCTACGAGGATACCTACCCAGCAGACTTGTCTCGTTTCCTGGGGTTACTTGCGGCTGCACTGTTTGTAGGAATCGGAGCGGCGACATTCGTGCTTGCGCGCCCGGACGCAAAGCGCCCAGGCAGCGTGACCACTCAACGATCCCCAACAACCCCGTAGCTCGCGGGCACGCCATCGCCGGGCGTACTCTGCTCGATGAACTCGCGTAAGTGCTGATTGGACGTCTCCAGATCCTCAGCGCGCAGATACATCATGTGGCCGCTGCGGTAGCCTTCGAAGCGCATCCGATCTCGGAGCCGTCCACTGCGGTCGAGGTTCCACAGTACGTACTTGGCTGAGAAGTAGTCCGTGGCGCCATCGTAGTAGCCGGACTGCACCATGACGTTGAGGTAGGGGTTTTGCGCCATGGCTTGTCGTAGCTCTTCGGCGACGTTGGTGTCTTGCCCCTCCCAGGGGCGCACGGGTCCGAACAGGTAGTACTGGAGGTCCGTTTTGAACTCGAGCTCATCACGCAGGTAGGCGTTGATGGCGGGCGCGAAGGCGTGATTCCACGAGATGAGCTCCGGTGGGTAATCGTAGGCTTCGCCGCCGTTTTCCCGGTCCAAGCCAAGGTAGCGCGAGTCCAAGCGTCCGATCGTGTACCCCTCCTCGCGCAGCAGCTCCTTCCAGAAGGCCGAGGCCGGCACGGCGAGGTTGTAGTCGAGCACGAAGCGCTCCGACAGCCCGGAATAGCGCGCTACCTGCTCAGCCACTTGGCGGCGCTCATCCTCGTCGATGAAGCCCCCCTTGGCCGCTACCGGCAGGTACTGCTCGATCGTGAACGCCTCGACCTGCGCTAGTACCTCCATCAGGTCCTTCGCTTGCAGAGCAGGCTCGAGCTGGCCGTGATAGTGCGCCGCTGCGGCGTAGTAGGGCAGCTTCAGCAGCGTGGAACGGGGAGAAGGACCCGTCGCCTCCAAGCCAAGGCCCGTCGGGGAGACGAGGATCACGCCATTCAAGTACATCCAGTGGCGGTTCTGTAGTTCGCCCGCAAGGCCTGAGACACGCGTGGTGCCGTAGCTCTCGCCGATCAAGTACTTTGGCGAGCGCCAGCGGCCGATGCGCGATACAAAGACGTCGATCCAGCCGGCCAGGTACTTGACGTCTGCCTCGACGCCGAAGAACGTCTCGCGATCGACGCTCTCGTCCAGTATGCGGGAGAAGCCGGTATTGACGGGGTTAACGTAGACGATGTCTGCTACATCGAGAATCGAGTGGGGGTTGTCGCGTACGCCGTAGGGCTGCACCGGGTAGCCTTCCTCGTCGATCATCAACACCTTGGGGCTGGTGTATCCCAGGTGCATCCAGAGGGAGCCAGACCCCGGCCCACCGTTGAAGGAGATGAACAGGGGGCGCCGCTCTCGCGCATCGACGTCGCTACGCTCATAGAAAGTGTAGTGAAGGGCAGCGATAGCCGCATCTTCATCGCCATAGACCGGCTGAGTGCCGATCGTCACGCGATAAGGCACACGGTTGCCTCGGATCTCTACTTCGGCCTCTCGGGTCTGCGCACTGTCAGCAGGTAATTCACGACGAGGAAGCTCTGCGGACGCCTTCTCCTCGGTTCCCTCATTGGGGGCGCTCTGGGTGGCAGTCTCGGCGCCCAGGCTGAGGCTCATGATGCAAAGGAGCGCCATCGCGAGCAGAGAACAAAGGGCTGTTGGAAGGGGTAATGGCCATGAGTTTCGCGGCTTCATTGCAGTTCCTATGGTGGTTGGAGCCCCAAGCGTGCTTCGATCAGCGGCGTGGCCAGGGTAACACCGCGTAGGAACCGGTCGTAGCCACCGCGGCAGCGGGCGAGTCATTGGCATCGAAGGCGAAGTGTGCTGTGCAAAGCCGTTGTGTTCGGGGACCGGTCCGCTCGCGAAGTTGTAGCGTGTCTCTACGGCCCTCCTGCCAAGCGCGTCGCGGACCAAGGCCTGGGTGCTGGTGCCGTGGTGTCGACGAGCTACCGGTCCGTATCGGGGGCTCTCATTAACCGCGCTTCCAGCTCCAGTGCTTCGCCGATGCCCGAGGCGGCGACCGACCAATTTCCACCAAATCCAAGTGTTGGGTCTTGGGCAATCTCCAGAATCAACTGGTTGAATCCTCCCTGCTCCTCGCCCGTCATGGTGGCTCGGATGTCGCAGTAGGTTTGCCGGCAGTCGACCGTCCACGATTCGAGGACAGATGACAGTTCATGGTCAGCTACCAACGTGTTCAGTCGCTGCTCTTTCTCATACGCCCAGTAAGGGTCTTTGATTTCGTTTGCACGCGCTTCTTGCTCGAGCTTGAGGCGGCGACCTTGCCACGCATCGGAAGCGCACGGGCACGACCCCTCGGCTGACGGCTCCGGAAGGTCTGGCAACACGAGATCGTCCGGCACCGACTCTCGATACACCAGTGCTTGGTAGGACGCAGCATTGGTGTCCTTGGGTGTGGTGCGGATCTGCCGACCAGAATTGAACGTGCTCCAGGGCTCGATCTGGGCCTCTTTGATGACCTCCTCGAAGGCAGTCGCGGCTTCGATCGAGCCGTTGGCGCGTATGTCGCAGAACGTTGTTCGGCACTCGACGCTGACCTCGTCCACCGCGTGCGATCGCAGATTCGACGCCACGAACTGCTGCAGTAGCTGCTCGGTTTCATAGGCCCAGCCGGGATCCTTTGTTTGGGCGTTGCGCAGGTCTTGCTCGTACTGCACCTGGCGCTGGTGTAACTCCCAGCGGCAGCCGCACGGAACCTGCAGCTCCTCAAGGGACAGCGATTCAATGGCGTGCTCGGGCAATGGCGCTCTAATTTCCGCAGCGGCCTCCGGTGCTGGGGATACCAGAGTCTCCTGCGGATCAGTTCGTTCGATCACCGGAGCCACGGTGCTGGCGGGGGCGTCCGCGGGGGCATCCGAATCAGCGCTAGTCGACGGCGCAGGAGCCCGCACCAGCAGCACCGCCGTGAGGCTTGCGATTGCCGCAGCGATGGCGAAGACAACGTGTGGCTTCATACGTGCTCCTTCTTAGTGTCCTGAGTTGGGAGTGGGGGGTTTGTTTTGGGGGCGCGGATGGGGCCCCGACGAAGGGATAGAGAACACCAAGGGGCGGCCACCCCCCGCCGCGCACCGGCAAAAAACCCCGGGTGCCAATAAAACAACGAACTACCAACTCAGGACACTAGATTCGGTAGGATAGGTCGCCCCTGCGGTCGCGGGCGCTCAAGCGCTGCGGAAGGGGGTTGAGGACGACCTGAGTGTCCCAGGGAAGCGTAGGTCCTTCAGCTGATGCGGACGGCCCAGGCGATAACCTGAGCGGGAGAGAGAGTGCAGAGCGGTTAGAGTACAAGGGCGTGTGCGCTCGCGGTAGAGTGGTCAGGCGTCTGGAAGCTACAGCTGAGGCAAGCGCATAATGTTCGACACCCCGTACATCATCCCGGTCGTCGCGATCGTTGCCTGGGCCGCCGTGGCCATTGTCCGAGCCAAGCACGGCATTGACGATTCCGGCAGTGCCGATGCGTCCTCACCTGGGGTGAAGAGTATGCTGGAAAGGGCCTTGTCCGAACGCGACGAGGAGATCGACCGCCTGCGCGAGCGCGTACAAGTGTTGGAGGCGATCGTCACCGATAGCCACAAAAGCCATTATCTGTCCGAGGAAATCGACAGACTCAAGGAAGGATAGCCGGCGCAGCCGCAGTGGCTTCTATCCGACGCGACGCCTATGCGCAGAGCCTGGGTGCTAGGAAGGCTCTCCCAAGGAGGCGTCGATCTGATCGGCGCGGGCTTCTCGGCCCGTGGCCCGCAGCAGCTTTGCGTACTCGCCGAGGGCGATCCTGCGCTTTCTTTCGTCGCCGTTGGTCTCGAAGATCTCAATGGCCTGGAGCAGGTAGCGCTCTGCCTCCTCTTCACGCGACTGGGCCCGGTAGTTGGCTGCGACTAGCTCGTAAGCGTAGCCAAAGTGTACGTGATCTGGGGCATGCACCTTTTGCCAGGTATCGATGGCTAAGAAGACCATCGCCTGGGACTGCTCGTAGCGCTCCATTTGAGACCATACCTCAGCCAGGTTGTACCGAGACACGCCAACGCGGTAGTCCGCCTCGCCGAACAGTCTCGTGTTCAGCTCGAGGGAGCGTTGGCCGTAGCGTTCGGCTTGCTCGAAGAGCTTGCGGCTCGCGTAGTGTGCTGCCAAGTTCATGGTGCTGTTCGCGATTCGAGGATGATCCGGCTCTAGCACCCTCTGCGCGATCTCCAGACTGCGCAGAAGCGCTTGCTCGGCATCCTCATCGCGCCCCATGCGCCCAAGGACGTTGCCGAGGTTAGTGAGGTAAATGCCAAGGATAGGGCCGTCCACTCCATCAGTTCGTTCGATGATGTCGATGGCGCGAAGATACAATTCCTCCGCCTCCTCGTTTCGATTCTGTTGTGAGTAAACGATGCCCAGGGAGACGAGATGGCTAGCGTAGTTCGGGTGCTCAGTCCCGACCGCTTTTTCCCTGATGGGAAGTCCACGCAAGAGTGCCTTCTCCGCCTCGTCCAAGCGTCTTTGGCGCATGTAGAGATCGCCGAGTTTGCGTAGCGTGGTCGCCATGCGCTTATCGTCTTCGCCGAGCACCTCGGTGATAAGCGCAAGGTTATCGAGTAGGGTGAATTCCGCATCGTCGAAGCGCCCTCGTCGCAAGTAAGCATCGCCCAGGACGTTGCGAAGCTCGAAGCGCTCAGCCGGATCACCGCCTGGCACCGCGTCTCGCAGGGCGATAGCTTCCTCAAACTGCTCAATAGCCTCGTCGAACAAGCCAAGCTGCACATAAACGGTGCCGATAACGCCCATCATTCGGGTTGCGACTAGGGGCTGTTGTTGGAGATCCTCGCTGATGCGCTGCGCGCCCTTGTCCAAAAGGTCACGTGCGGTCACCGAGTTTCCTCTCGCCTCGCTAGGGTCGGAGACCTTGAACAGGTTCGTGAGGAAATCGGAGACCTGCTGAGACGTCAGCGCTTCCTGCTCGGCCCGCTCGAAGGCGATTTGCACCTCCGTGCGTAGCTGGTATTCGCGAACGGCGAACGTCCCCAATAGCGAGATGATCGCCGACGCCACCGCGAGGGCCACGGCGTTGCGGCGCAAGTATTTTCCCAGCCGATAGGCAACCGTCGGCGCTCGAGCGCTAACTGGCCGGTGATCGCGGAAACGGGTCAGGTCCTGCAGGAACGCCTCGACGGAGCCGTACCTGTCTTCAGCTTGTGCTGACATGGCCTTGCCGATGATGGCACGGAGGTCTTGCGGTACATCGGTCAGCTGTGCTGCTGTGCGCAGGTGGCGTTCGAGGTGATCTCGTTCCGCGAGCTTCGTTTGCAGATCTGCGTAAGGAGGCGCATGGAATGGTCTCTCGCCTCCTAGCAGCTCGTACATCAACACCCCGAGCGAGTAGATGTCGCTCGCCGCTGTGGGGGTTTGTCCGCGGATCTGCTCGGGGCTGGCGTAGTCCGGGGTGAAGGCCGCGTGGCCCGTCTGTGCATCGTTAATTAGGCGGGCGATGCCGAAGTCGAGTAGCTTCGGGGTAGCATCGTGCTGTACGAGTATATTAGCTGGCTTGATGTCAAGGTGGAGCACGAGCTTGCTGTGAGCGTGCTGCACGGCCTGTGCCAGCCGTTCGACAAGTGCCAAGCGCCGTCGCAGGGACAAGCCATGCTCTTGACAGTAGTCCGTTACAGGCACTCCACCTTCAACGTATTCGGCGACTAGGTAGGGTCGCCCGTCCTCGAGCTGACCGGCGTCGAGCAGGCCGGGAATATACGGGTGGCTTAAGGTGGCGAGCACTTGGCGTTCGGTGCGGAAGTGATCCACGAACTCGCCCTCGTTTAGGCGGCGTTGAATCACCTTCACCACGACCTGCTTTTCGAACTGCCCGTCTGCGCGCGACGCCAGGTACACCTCGCCCATGCCTCCGCGCCCGAGCAGCGATTCGATGCAATAGGCGCCCAAGCGCTCTCCGCTGAGCAACGTGTCATGCTTCAGGCCATCGGCCAGTTGGGAGATCGACCCGCGGATGCGCTCGTCGGAAACAACGGTGGCAGTGGCCAGCTCCAGAAGCAGCGTTCGCAGCTCCTGATCATCGCCGCATGCATCGTTGCAAAAGGCCTCGACTTGGTCCACCGGTAACGCCGTCGCCTGGATGAGTAGATCGTCCAAGCGTTCCCAGTTGTCGAGCGCACGCTCCAGGGCGTTCATCGGGGCGTCGCGTCGAGGCTCTTGGCGAGCAGCAACCTCAGTACCTTTAGCTCGCGGGATAGGGTGGCGACGGAGATGTTCAGCGCGGCCGCCGTCTCTTCGTAGGTTGCCCCACAGAAGTAGTAGAGCTCGGCGATGCGTACCTTGCGCGCGTCCCGCTTCTCGAGTGCTTGCAGAACAGCATCGAGCGCGAGCACGTCGACGGAAGGCGGCGGGCTGTGCAGGTTGGCATCGTCGATGTCGACACGCTGAGCTCCGCCGCCGCGTTTCTGCGCGCCCTTCGCCCGTGCGTGATCCACCAGGATCTGGCGCATTAGATTCGCCACGATGCCGATGAAGTGCCCCCGGTTCTCTAGCTCGACCTTGACGTCACCAAGACGCAGGAACGCCTCATTGATCAGAGCGGTCGCCTGGAGCGTGTGCTGCTCGGGCTGTCTGAGCATGTAGCTGCTCGCGATGCGGTGCAGTTCCGTGTACACGGCGGGCACGATCTCGCTTAACGCGTCTTCGTTACCTGTGCGCCACTGATTCAGTAGCGAGGTGAGCTGGGTTTGCTGTGTGGAGGGGGGCACGAGCGGAATTAGCAAGCGGTTTGTTCTGGATTGGATGCACTATACCGCAGGGACGGTCACCTACAGGGCTACATGCTGCAGTACAGCATAGGAAAGGGCGTCAATTGCTTCAGGGATCGCCGAACGAGTGGGCCGCTTGGCAAATAAGGCAACGCTCAGTCTGCGTAGGGGCAGCGTCAGCAAGGCGCGTGGCGCAGCCAATGGCATCGCCATTGGCAAGCGATGCAACGCCGCGATGACGCCCGTGCTACTCGCTGAGCGTCACCTTATTTACCAAGCGGCCCACTAGGGACAGCTGAGGCCAGCCTAGAGGCGCAATACACCATCGTGTTGGAAGCTGACTGTGATGCCGACGGCGCAAGGCCTTACGGACGACCGCCTCTCCCCGCGCAACCCCAATCAACGGGATACCGATAGCGATGGAATCGGCAACTTCTGCGATGCGGATCTCACCAACGACCGTCTGGTCAACGTCCAGGATCTGGCGTTCATTCGCGCTGCCCTGCAGAGCAGTGGTGAGGATGCTGACCTAAATGGCGATGGCATCGTCAACGGGCGCGACCTGCGCATCGCCCGTGCGGACTTGTTCGCTCCACCCGGACCAAGTCGAATCGCTAACATATGCTCTGCCAGGCCCTAAGCCTGGCAGAGACCGGGGCGCCGGTAGGCGCTTTTGCGTCAGGGCATATGGCGCCGAAGACTGAGCTGCCAAGTGTAGGGGTTGGCGATCTTGCCGACTGCATTGTCCCCGTCCCATCCGTAACCTCCGAACAGGTAGACGGTGCCCTCGACGGCGCGCATAGCAGATCGCCTTGCGGGGGGTGCCCCCGTGGGTAGGTCGAGCTGGGACCATCGCTCGCCCACGATGTCGTAGACGAAAGTATCGCTCGTTGGCGAGGCCGGGATCAGGCAAAACAGCGGCGCTGGACAGGTGTCGTCAGTGGTTAGGTCGCCTTGTGCATCGCCGCCTTGCACAAGCAAGAGGCGATCGGAGATCATCGTGTAAGCACGGTGATTGCGCGCCGGTTCGGGCTTGTTCTGGGTGTCGAGCTCCGTCCAACGGTCGGCGTCGATGTCGTAGCGCCACACATCCTCCTGAGTGACCGCGACCAGGAACGGTGGCTCGGGGATCTGTTCGAAGGCATCGCCAGCCGCCATCAGAATCTCGCGCCGACCGGGAATGCGGGTGAAGATCATCTGCGTGCGTGCGACGGGCCGCGTGCTGTCATCGGGTGCGTCGGCCTGTACCAGTGTCCAGGCCTGCTCGGCGATGTCATAGCGCCACAGCTCGTTGTCGGTATTGAAGTCATCGCCGTTGCCGCTGAACAGGTAGATCGCCTCGTCGATGATGTCGCAGCCGAAGCCAGCCCGAGCCGAGGGCCGTGCACCGGTGGGTTGCAGGGCGCTCCAGGTCGCGCTGGCGAGGTCGAATTGCCATAGGTCGTCGAAATAGGTGAAGGCGGAGAAATCAGCCTCGAACTGCGTGCCGCCGAAGACGATCACGCTCTCACTCGCCTCGTGGTAAACGGCGCAGGCGAACGCCCGCGGCGCCGGTCCCGCCCCGTTACCGCTGACCTGGTGCCAAGTCCGGGTACTGGCGTTGAACAGGAAGAGATCGTCGAAGAAGGTGTTGGTGCTCGGTGCCGTGGCGCCGGAGATGTCGAGGGCTTCCGCGTAGCCACCAAAGGCGCCGAAGGAGCTGCTGCCAGACATGTCGAAGACACTCGCCGTGTCGCGAGGCGTTGGATGAAAGCCCTGCGTTTGCGCAAGCGTCCACGCAGCGGGTCGACGCCCCGTTCCTTCGTCCTCGGCGTGCGTTGCCAGGGAGAGGGCGCTGAGCCCCAGCAGGAATAGCCACGCACCACCGGTTTGCGCCGACCTCGTCATCGAGTCTTCAGATATCCAGTTGATCACCGCGTCATCCTCCTAGTGTGGTCACCTGGCGCGGTACGCCCCGTCATCGATTGGCACGAAGCGCGCTCAAGCCGTACTCACCAATACGAGAACGAGCGCCGAGGACCTTCAACTTCGTGGGGAGACCGCTGAAGAGGGGCGAACGCCTGCGAGGCCACCCTCGCCAAGGCGACGGGGGCCGGCCTGGATCGCGGAGGAATTAGGAGAACTCATAGCGTTCTACAGCTATGGCGAAGGTAACCGAGTCTCTTTCGATAGGGTGTTCGGCTCGGCGCGCGAGCCAGAGAATGCGACATTCGATCGCGCCTTCGGCGCGGCAGCTGGCACTGCGAGGGGACTCTCGCCCGGCTGCTGGCGGGCTAGGCGAGTCACCGGTTTCGCGGGTGTTGCTCACTAGCTACATCGACGAGGAAGTCTATGAATGCGCGCACCTTTGCGCTCGTGTAGCGACCCTTTGGGTACAGCAAGAACAGGCCCACCGAGCTGTGCACGTGCCCGTTGAGGACTTCGATCAGTCGACGCTGCGCCAACTCACGGGTCACGAAGAACTCTGGAAGGAGTGCTAGGCCTATGTCCTGCAGGGCCAGATCCCGCGCCAGCTCACCGTTGTTGACGGCGACGTTCCCCGTGACCGCCCTGTTGGCGCCCTTGCCGTCGTGGCCGGTCACGGGCCATCGATTGCCGAAGCTCGCCGCTCGGTCGATGATGCAGTTGTGGTCCTCCAAGTCCGGCGGCGAATTCGGCGTTCCGTGGACTCGAAGATACTCCGGGCTGCCCACGATAGTCAGACGCACATCACCGAGCCCTCTGGCCACCAGTGACGAGTCGGCCAAGTCACCGACGCGCAGGGCGATATCGAAGCCTTCGTCCACTAGGTCAACGAATCGATCCGCTGCATGGAGTTCCACGCTCACGAGGGGGTATGCTTTCAAGAAGGCCGGAAGGGCGCGTTGAATGCAGGCGCTCGCCAGGAACACCGGTGCCGTGACCCGCAGGGTGCCGGATGGTTCGGCGCTTCCTTCGTTGGCACTGCGCCGGATGTCCTCAACGCTTTCCAGCACCTCTCGGCACGCTGCCAGGTAGTTGGTGCCTTCCGCGGTGAGCGACAGCTTCCGCGTCGTACGCTGCAGGAGACCTACACCAAGCCACGTCTCCAGCTCCTGCACATGTCGACTGACGGCCGAGGTGGATAGGTCGAGCGAGCGAGCGGCGGCCGCGAAGCTGCCGTCCTTCGCTACCTGTGCGAATACCTTCATTGCCTTCAGCACGTCCATCGCCTTTGTCCCGATTGCTGGGAGAGAGCATCCCAGGGTAATGCCATTATCACCGGCAGCTTCATTATCTATCTTTGCTGTGCGTTGAGCATTCGGGGATCGCGTGCGTTGCGCACGCGTCGGTGCTCTGGCGAGGCGGCGACTGAGTAACTGGCCGCGCTATCAAACTCCAGCACGACGAAAGAGATGTGATGAAGCAGCAATGCACAACCTTCCTCGCCCTTGCACTGCTCGTGCTGGGCATAGGCACGTCTGGTGACGGAGCGGCCTCCACCGATATCGAAACCAAGTCACTCGATGAGCTCTACGCAGACGCGCTTGCGGAGGGTGGAGAGTTCGTCCTGCGCGCAGGCGGCGACAAGCCTGACCAGATCGACTACTACTTCGACATGTTCAAAGCACGTTTCCCTCAGCTGAAGGTCGTGCATTCGGTGGATGTGAGCCTCAACCATGCGCCGCGCTACGACAACGCGCGCGCCGCCGCCGACATTGCCAACATCCCCGATATCATCCAGTTCCAAACGCTCCACGACTTCGAGTACTACGCCGAACGCGGCCTGTTGGAGCCCTACAAGCCGAAGCACTGGGACAAGGTGTTCCCCGATCACAAGGATCCTCACGGGAGGTGGACCGGCCTGTATGGGGTCACCTTCAGCAACTACGTCAATACGGATTTGGTAGCACCCGCCGACGCGCCGCGCGATGCGCTGGACTACTTGGACCCCGCGCTGAGGGGCCGCATCATCCTCACCTATCCGCACGACGATGATGCCGTGCTCTACCAGTTCTGGAATCTGAAGGAACGCTACGGTTGGACGTATCTGGAGAGCCTGTTAGACAACGAGCCCGTGTGGGTGCGCGGTACGGCAATGCCCTACGTGGCCGTGAACAACGGCTGGTACGCGGCGAGCTTCACCACGTTCTGGGCCTTCGAAGCAGCACCTGGGAGCAACACCCGCTTCTTGTTGCCCGAGAGTGACTACTTTCTGACCTGGTTTCAGACGGCGGCCATTCCCACTCAGGCCAAGCACAAGGCCGCTGCGAGGCTCTACCTGAACTGGATGCTGTCTGATGAGTTCCAGCGCAAGTGGTTGCAGTTCCCAGTGCGCATGGACGTCGAAGCGCCGGCGGGCTACCGATCGGTCCTGCACCACAACACCTCCCCGGGCGACTTCCGCCGGTTCATGATGAAGCGGGAGATGGTGGAGCGCTTCCGACTGCAGATGCGACAGCTCATCGGCGAAGCCACAGACCCGACACCGGTCGAGATGAACTACGACGTCAAGCCCTGATGTGGGACGCGAGAGCGCTCTGCTGGGTGCGAGGCGCACAAGTGTTTTCTTGTCTCAGCAGCAGGAGCAGTCTAGGCCAACCCACCCAGAGGCCAGCCCACGGCTCGGCGCTAAGCTGAGGCGCTCGAGATGGGCGAAGGCGATCGGGAGTCGATCCTACGAGTCGGGACGTCCTCAGTACTCGCGCAGGCCGCTGGCGACTGAGCCGGCCGCCGGTCTTCCCTTCCCTGAGGCTCAGTCGCAGACCTCGGTGGAGTAACCCCCACTGACCACGTACGTGCAGCCATCGCTCGCGCGGCCCACGGAGGTGCCCCCCGAGCGCCCCCCTAGCTCAGGCAAGTACACGCTGTTGCCGGTGTCGGTCGCGCCAAACCAGCGCGTGCGGGTGCCGCCGTTGCGGGCGGCCATGAGCAGGCCAAGATCGACCAGTGGCGGCGAAAAGGCACCACCCTCCGCGTCGATCTGCCAACGCTCATTCATGCTGTAGCGCCCCGGGATGACCTGACCGAGGAGCATCATCAGCTGCTGCACCTCCGTCGGGTGTAGGGCGCGACCGTTGATGAACACAGGTGTGAGGCCGCCAGACGCATCGGCCCGCAGGGGAGCGTCGATGGGATCGAGTCCCGGCGGGAGCTGCCCGGCGGCCGGACCGCCTTCGTAGCCCCACAGGCCCGACACGTGGTCGTACCAGTAGCGTCCGGGCGCGATCACCTGCCCCAGGGTCTTGGCCACGGCCATCGCCTTCTCCGAGCTCAAGACCTGGCCGTTGACCACGATGTTCGTGTGGCTGGTGGGGGCGAGGTTCCGGGCCAGGGAAACGGGCCCTGCGGCGAGTGCGCAGAGGAGGAGGATTCGCAGTAAATTCATTGTCATAGGAATGGTCTCGGTGCTTCTTGAGCGGCGTCGACGGGCACTGCCCCACGGGTCAAAGCGGCCCGCGTTCATCAGTTACTACGCGTTCTCGCGCAAAAGTGGTTCATTCCCCGCCGCTTGCAGAAGTGGGCGTTCCCGATGCGCTATCGATCGGCTAGGCTGCGCAGCAGCTCCAGGCACCTCTCCCGCACGAGCGGCGGCGCCTTTCTCATTCCGCCACTCGAAGGACTGACATGATCCATCGCCCAATGCTGATCGGTGCTCTGCTCTCGGCGCTGTTCACGACCCCAGCCCTTGCCCAAACGCCAGATGCCGCCGTCCTGTCTAAGGGGCCCTACCTCGGGCAGACGCCGCCCGGGCTCGTGCCCGAGGTGTTCGCTCCCGGCCTGATCTCTCTCGACGATGCGCGCGAACTCAACGCGGTCTTCTCACCCGATATGCGTATTTTCATGTTTACCCGCGAGATCGATGGCGTCTTCAAGATCCACTACAGCTATCAAACCGGTGAAGACGAATGGACAGCACCGGCCATGGCAGCCCTGTCGCGCACCTACCCCGGCCATGCGGACGTGGACATGTCCTTCGCCCCTGGCGGTCAGCGTCTGTACTTCATCTCCAAACGCCCTCTCCGGGGCTACGCGCTCGAGACCTACAACCTTTGGTACGCCGATCGCACTCCAGAGGGCTTGCTGCCGCCAGAGCCCCTAGGGCCGCACCTGAACGGCGCCCCCCACGAGCTGTACCCCTGGGTGGTTGGCGATGGCAGTCTCTACTTCACTACTGAGCGAGCGGATAGCCTCGGGCAGTTCGATACCTATCGAGCCCAGTACCGCGACGGCCGCTTCGATGCGCCCGTGAATCTTGGGCCGGCAATCAACAGCGAGCACGGCGAGGGCGATGTGTTCGTCAACGCTGAGGAGACGCTGCTCATCCACGTCTCGGGTGGGCGGCCGGATAGCCTCGGGCGCGGCGATCTGTACATCAGCTTGCGCCAGGAAGACGGCAGCTGGAGTCAGGACCAGCATATGGGCGATGTCATCAACTCGGCGGACATCGATTACTGCCCAGCCGTCACGCCGGACGGCAAGTACTTCTTCTTTAGCCGTGGCAATGATATCTATTGGGTGGATGCGCAGATTCTGGAGCAGTTTCGCCCCTGAGGCGCTGGTCTTCAGCAGCGCTTGAGCTGCGCACCCCATTCGCGGGCGCGCCGGTCGACGCGTCTGGCCGTGTCCATGAGCCAGCGTTTACTGCGGTAGGTGCCGCGCTTCCAGCCGCCCGCGCCCTCGTGGTAGGCGAGGTACTGGTTGTAGGGATCCCACTTGGAGATACCGACCGCGCGTTGGGACTGGTTCGTGTACCAGCCGACGAAGTCGATGGCGTCGGCGAACTTGTCCCGACTGGCAAAGCGACGGCCGGTAGCATCGCGGTAGGCGTCCCAGGTGCTGTCGAGCGCCTGTGCGTAGCCGTAGGCGTCGGAGGGGCGCTTCCAGGGCACGAGGCCAAGTAGCTTCTTGCGCGCCGGCTTCGCGTCGTGATAGAAGGCGGATTCCTGGTAGATGATCGCCATCTGCACGTGAACGGGCGTGCCCCATCGCTGTTCCGATTTACGGGCGGCCTTTCGCCAGCTGCGCTTCTCGGCGAAGATCGAGCAGATGTTGTCCGGATCGCGCGGTGGCGAGGTGGCGCAAGCGGTAAGCAGGGCGATTGCCATCAGCGTAACCAATCCCGCGTATGGAACCACTAACTTGCGACGGAGGCGAGTCGGTCGGCTTTGTAGCGCTAGGGTCAACGATGTTGTCCTGTGAGGCTGCTCTTCTCGCCCTTGGAGGTTGAATCCGTCGGCAAGTTCTCGCTCCCAACGATAGCGCAGACGGCGCAGCCGGTGGATGTCGACGGCCTCGACCGGTTGCCTAGGCTCGCGCCGATACTGGCGCGTCGCCTCGAGTAGCGCTGAGGGGCGGCCATTCATCGCGTGTCTCCCTCACCCCGCTCGATCCCGTGGAGTCTCCCATGTCGCTAATCACTCCAGCTCGCCGCCGCCTACACGCGGCCAGCCAGTGGCTTGCCCGCCTAGCGTATGCGTTTGCTGAATCGAAGAAGGATGACAGTCACAGCGCTCTGCTGTGGCGCGACGGTACCCTGCAAACGGAGGATCTGGGCGCGGCGGGCCCAGCACAGCTCGATGCGGTCACTCTGGTCCTCACCCTCGGCGGACGCACCGTTTCGCTCACCGGTCTCGATGAACGCCAGCGCCACGATGCGGTGCTCGCCTTGCTGGCGATGGTGGGGCTGGAGGGAGCGCGTCTGCAGGTAGCCCTGCCGTGGAGCGGCGAGGCGCCCGACGCCAACGTTGCGGCGGAGCGTGCGGTCGAGCCGAATGCCGTGCAGCTGCTGGCGGGCTTGTACGAAGACGCCTCGAAGGCCCTAGCGGACGTGGCCGGAGCAAGTGCCCAAGCGTCGCCCGTGCGTCTGTGGCCACACCACTTCGATATCGCGACGCTCGTGGCCGATAGCGATCCCTTTGAGTCCCTCGGCGTCGGTCTGGCACCGGACGATGCGCATATCGGTGCGCCCTACTGGTACGTGGCGCCGTGGCCGGCGGCGCAGGCCGCCAGCTTGCCGCTCGCGCCCGTGGGGTGGCGTTGGCAGCGCGAGGGGTTCACCGCATTAGTGTCACCGCGCGAGGACGGGCGGGCGGTGTCGATGGCGCTCAGCTGCGCGCGATGATGGGCCTTGCGCGCCAGGCATCGCCGGCCCAGAGCAACGCCTAGGCGAAGCGGAAGCGCTCCACGCGCGTGTTCAGCGAGGTAGAGCGCTCGCGCAGGGCTTCGGAGGTCGCGGCCAAGCGCTGTGCTTCGTCGGTGTTTGACTGCGCGACCGACAGCAGTTCGCCCATGGCGCTCGCCACCTCCTGCGTCGACTCGCTCTGGTGCTCTGAGCCGCACCGGATCTCACCCACCCGATCGGCCGTCTCCGCCACCTTCGGCGCGATGGCGGCGAAGACCCCCTGCACCTGTTCCGCAGTCTTCACCGAGTCTTGGGCGAGTTCGTTGATTTCGAGCGCCGCGTTCTGGCTGCGCTCGGCGAGCTTGCCGATCTCGTGGGCGACGACCGCAAAGCCCTTGCCGTAGCGACCGGCGCGAGACGCCTCGATGGCAGCGTTCAGGGAGAGCGTGTTGGTGCGCGAGGCGATCTCTTTCACCACCGCGATGCTGTCGGAGATCGTACGCATGCTGCGTACGGCCTCGCGCACCGTCGTCTCGCCTTGCTCGGCCTCGCGCGAGGTCTCTTGTGCGATATCGTCGGTGCGCTCAGCGCTGCCGCTGTTCGAGCGGATCGCGGCTTGCACGCTGGCGAGGGCAGCGCGGCTATGCTCCACGCGCGCCGCCTGGCTCTGCGCGCCTTCGGCGATGGACTCGGCGGCGGACGCAACATCGGCGGAGGCTCTCGCCAGCGATTCGGCATCGCTCGAGACCATTGCGAGGGTTGTGCGCAGTTGCTCCCGCATCTGATCCACGGCAACGATGATGCCGTTGCGCGCCCGGATTGGCTCATGCCCTCGCAGATCGCCCCGCGCGATACGATCGGTCATCTCGCGCACCACCGTAGGTTCAGCGCCTAGCTCAGCGAATAGGTACAGGCCAAACGCAGTGACTGCGCCGCTCACGATGAGCAACACGAGGATACCCGTGGCGATGCTGCGGCCAGCCCCAGCAGCGGCCGCCTTTGCCACCCCATCCAGCTCCTCGAGGAGCACTTCGCGCACGGTGGTGTTGGCGGCGCTCAGACCCTTGATCACCTGAGTGCCTCGATCGAAGTAGGCTCCGCCGGTGGTGCTCTCGGGGGCTGCCATTACCTCGCTGGCGTGATCGGTGTATGCGCCCAGCGCCTGGATGGCGCCACGCACGGCTTTGCCCAAGGCTTCACGCTCGCCAACGGCTGCATTCTCCTCGATGCCGCTGACCAGCGCGCTCGCCAGCTCGCCAAGCACGCGCACGTCGCCGCGCACGGAGGCGTCGGCGCCCGCGCTGCTCACGTAGCCGGCGCCCAGCCCGCGAATCTGCCCCGTGTACTCGGCGGCCTGCCCCAAGTCCATCTGCAGCTCGCTGAGCGACAGCACGCGTGGCGGAAGGGCGTTGAGATCGCGGCTCTGCGCCGAGCGCACCGCCGCCTGAATCCGTGCGATCAGCAGCGTGTGAGCACCGAACACCGCGCGGGGCGCAAGTCCCGGCGTGTCGGTCATTCTCCGCACCTGCGCCCAACGTGACTCAAAGCGCTGGAGCGCTTCGCCGGTGCTCGAGTTCGACGGGATCTGCGCTCTGCTGCCGGCGAAGAGGGCTTTGATCTTGGACCGCGCCTCGAGCCGTGTTGGGCGGGCGCTGTCGTCGCCGTTCAGGACGCGGGAGGTAAGACCGCGATGCAGGGCCATCAGACGCGTCAAGTCGCGTAGCGGTTGCAGTGCTTCATTCCATTCGGCGGCGGCGCGGATGCGCTCGAGTCGGTGCTGATCGCCTCGAATGCTCTGGACGCTAGCGAGCAGGGTGGGGGTGATCACCAATACCGCGAGCCCAAGCAGCGTCCCGCGCACGCCCAATCGGCGCAGGAGGCGGAAGATATTGCTGGCCATTCTGAATCTCCGGGTTCAGGCTGGCGAAGGCCGGGCGGGCCTGCGCGTTGTACTGATCCTAGGGATGCGTTGTCATCAAGCCTGCGATCTGACTCAGGTTTCGCCCGCTGCACGGCAGGTAGGGCTACAGATCCCCGACCCAGATCTCGCAAGCTCAGGTGTTCCCCTGAGGGGTCGAGGGCGTTGCGAGGGCTGCTATTCTCCTCTCGAGGAGACGTTTACTAGGCGAGGAGCGGCCTTGGGCGGAGTATCTCGGGCGACACGTCGTCGCCTAGTCGAAGCGATGACGGGCGGCGCGGCGCTCCAGCTGCTCGGGGCGTGCACGGGCGCGGGTCAACGAGGGCGAGCCCACTATGTGCGCGCTCATTCTCGCCGACCCTTCGTCGCACCGCGGGTGAGCGCCGAGCGTATCGTGCGTGTCATCGCCGGCCTGCGCCCCTATCGGCCGTCGGGCTTCGTGGTGCGTCGCGAGCGCCTCGACCACAAGATCCTAGTTCACAATTACGGTCACGGCGGCGGGGGAATCTCCCTCTCATGGGGCAGTTCTGCCCTGGCTGTGCGGGAGGTACGGGGCGAGGCGCCTGCACAGGCAGCGGTGATCGGCGCCGGGGTCATGGGCCTTACCACCGCGCGCTTGCTGCAGGATGCGGGCTGGCAGGTAACGCTTTACACCGCCCAGATGCCTAGGCACACCACGTCCAATATCGCTGCCGGACAGTGGGGGCCGACTAGCGTGTTCGAACTCACGCGCGTCGATCCCGCCTTCGAGGCGCGCTACCAGTGGGCGGCGCGCATCTCCCACCACGCCTTTCAGAATCTGGTGGGTCCGCGCTACGGCGTGCGCTTTTTGGAGAACTACTACCTAGGCGATCGCCCCCACGAGCCGAGCTACTACGCGCGTGAGCTGCCGGAGCTTTTTGCCGAGATGTCGGATCTGCTGCCCGGTGAGCATCCCTTCCCTGTCCCTCATGTCCATCGCACGGTGACCATGCAGATCGAGCCCGCGATATTCCTGCGCCAGCTGGAGGCCGACATTCGCCTGGCTGGAGGTCGCTTCGTGGTACGAGCGTTCGAGTCACCGCAGGAGTTGCTCGCCCTGCCCGAGCAGACACTCTTCAATTGCACAGGGCTTGGGTCGCGAGAGCTATTCAACGATGTGGAGCTAACGCCAGCCAAGGGGCAGCTCGTGTTCGTGTTGCCGGACCAGCAGGTCGACTTTGCGACGATCGGCGGCGGTCGCGGGGTGCGCTACATGTTCCCGCGCACCGGCGAGCTGGTGCTCGGTGGCTCCTGGGAGCGCGGGGAGTTCAGCCTGGCGACGGACGTGGGGCTCGCGGAGCAGATCGTGGCTGATCACAAGGCTCTGTTCGACGCCATGGAGGTGTAGGCGCCGGCGCAGTCTCGCCTAGGGATGCCCTAGAACGGGACGTCGTCGTCGATGATCGAGGATGACGCTGCCGGTGGCGGCTCTGCGGCGGCGGGTCCGCCGGCGGCCTGGGCGCTCGCTTCGCCCTGCTGAATTCGCCAAGCCTTCACGTCCGTGTACCAGCGGCCGTTATACTCACGACTCTCCAGATCGAAGTACACGGTCAGTTCCTGCCCCTCCTGGATTTGAAACTGATCGATCTTGTCGCCCCACACCATGAAGCACACCTGCTTCGGGTAGTCGCCGGGGATTTCGATCACGTACTCCCGCTTGCGCCAGGGGCCGCGGGCGGAGTTGCCGGAGACTTCCGGCAGTGCATGGGTGATTTTGCCTGTCAGTTCCACGGGGCGTGCTCTTCCTGAGATGATGGGCGTTAGCGTGAGCTGCATAGTACCCGACCCGTCACCCTACGTGGCCCTTGCCGGCGTCCTCGTGATGGCGGCGAGCCGCGCCCCAGGCGAGTCACCGAATCATGTCGCTGTTTTTCGATCACGAGTTTGAAGCGCCGATCTGCCACCACGACGTCGGTAGCACCCGTTACCGCTACACGGTGGTCTTCTTGCCTGACGCGCTGAAGACGGTGCTGCCGCTCGAGGAGTTTCCGCGCTTGCGCATCAGTGGCGAGGTGAACGATCACCCCCTGGAAGCCTCGCTCACTCCCGTACGCGGTGAGTGGTACGTGCTGTTATCGAAGAGCCTCCTGAAGGCGATTGACTCGACGGTAGGCGATACGGTGGCAGTGCGCTTTCGTGTCGCCGATCAGGATGCGGTGGAGGTGCCTGCATCATTGCGCCAGGCGCTGGCGGGTGACGCAGAACTCGAGGCCTTGTGGGCAGCGTCTAGCGCAGGTAAGCAGCGCGCCCTGGCCTATCGTGTGGCGAGTGCGAAGACAGCGCCCACGCAGGAGAAACGAATCCGTGAGGTGTTCGCCATCTTGCGCGGTGAGCTCGACCTACGAGGCAAGCCCGTAGCGCCGAAAAGCTGAGCGGTCACCGCGCTGGCGCTTGGATGGACGCGGGCCGACAGTCCGGGGGGAGACTGCCGGCCCTTGCCCAGCGGTTGAGGGGAACCGCTACCTGATCGAGGCGAGCACGGTACGCACACCGTCGATGAGTGCTGCACCGCGCTCATCGTCCAGGCGGCCATCCGTTACCAAACGCTGCACTTGTCGCACGACTAGGCGCAGTTGGAAGCGCGCTACCGTGGGCGCATCGTCCGCCAGGTTGCCGCGGGCAGCGCCTAGCGTCGTGCGGAGCAAGGTAGCAGGGCCGCTCTCCAGTGCGCCCTCGGCCTCCAGCGCGTCGACCCGGGCGATCAGCACGTCGATCTGTTCCACGGCTGGCCGCGCGGCCACGAACACAGCTGTCGTGCGCGCCGGCACCTCAAAAGCCCCTAAGGCAGGATCGTAATAAGCCGTGCGCACCACCGGATCGTCGGACTCGGCCTGCGTCGGATGCAGCGCGTACGCCATATCCTCGCCCGGCGGCGCGAAGGGGAAGCTCACCGCGTCGTTCCCCGCATTGAACAGAGTGACGATCTGCCTGCGGGCGAGGTCGATCTCGCCGCTCACATCGTCGATGCTCATCACAATGAGCCCCGGCTCCTGACTCGGTCCTGTGTTGTGGAAGCTAACGCGTGACTTCACCTCATCACCTGAGCGCAGGCGGAACAAGGGACTCGAGCTGCGGATGCGGAGCAACTCAGCGAAGCGCGCTGTAGTGGTGCGCACATCGCCCGCCTGAGGCGCGAGGAGGGGGTCGGCGAGAAGCGGACCCATGAGGCCCCAGTTGTCCTGGTTTTTCTCCGCCACGGGCAGTCCGTTGCCCCAGTTGGTGCTCTCGCCAGTCCAGTCGATGGCGTTGAACCAGTCACCTGAGTTGAAGCTGTCGCGATCCATCGACTTCGAGCGCAGGAACTCCTGGCCCGCATGGATAAAGGGGATACCCTGCCCGAGCAGCGCTAGGCTGTTGCCCAGCTGCTGAATGCGCATGCGGTCATCGATCGAGGTGGCGGGGGGTGCCTTGAGCGCCGTGGCGTCGAACAGGGTTTCGTTGTCGTGAGCGGAGACGTAGGTGATGTTCTCCTGCGGGTCTGCCGTGTAGCCGGCGGGCTGACCGAAGTAGTCCACCTCATCGGCGCGCACCTCGTTGCCGTCGGCGTCGACCAGCACGTAGTCCGCGATGTCGCCGGCGAGGCCGATGCGCAGCCAGTCCGAGCTGCGCAGGAGTGCTGCTAGGGCATCGCCCTGGTCCTCTCCGTTCGGATCGTAGTACAGGCCGTTGATGAAGCCCTGGTCGCGTATGTTGCTGAAGGGGTTGCCGCCGCGCACGCCGTCGCGCAGGCGATCGCTGAAGGTGCCGATGCCCGTGCCTGCCATGTTGCGTTGGGTGGCCTGGACGAAGCGCGCATCGTTGGCAACCTCGCCGAAGTTCCAGCCCTCGCCGTAGAGGTAGATGGCTTTGCCGTCGACGCCGTCCGCCTCGAGGGTCAGGGCATCGAGGGCGGCGCGAACGGCCAGCATGTTGGCCTTCGAGTGATGGCCCATGAGATCGAAGCGGAAGCCGTCCACCTTGTAGTTGCGGGCCCAGGTGATGATCGAGTCGACCATGAGCTTCTCCATCATGGCGTGCTCGGTGGCCGTGTTCTCACAGCAGGTGCTGCGCTCGATGTCACCGCTGGCGTTCAGGCGGTGGTAGTAGCCGGGCACCGCACGGTCGAGGACCGATTTCGCGTTCTGCCCCGAGGCGTTGGTGTGGTTGTAGACCACGTCCATGATCACGCGCAGGCCAGCGTCGTTTAGCGTGCGCACCATAGCGCGGAATTCGTTGATGCGGGCCGTGCCGTTCGGATCGGTGGCGTAGCTGCCCTCGGGCACGGTGTAGTGCCAGGGGTCGTAACCCCAGTTGAAGCCGTCCTGGTCGGCGGTGGCGGTGACCGCTGCCTGCTGCTGTTGCGAGTCGGGCGGCAGAAGAGCGAGGTCGGCAGGGTCTGGTGCTTGCCAGACGGTCTTGTCCTCGCCCACGCTCGCGATGTCGAAGACGGGCAGCAGGTGCACATGGGTAAGCCCCGCGCTGGCCAACGCTCGTAGGTGATTCGTGCCTGCCGTGCTCTTGCGGGCGAGCGCCGCGAAGGTGCCACGCTCCTGCGCAGGTACCGTGAGGTCGTTCACGGAAAAGTCACGCACGTGCAGCTCGTAGATGACGATGTCCTCGGGCGCGCTTAGCGAAGGTTTCGTATAGGTTGCCCAGTCCTCGGGAGCGATGGTGGGATCTGCGAGATCCACGAGTAGGCTGCGCTGGCTATCCATGGAGAGGCCGAGGGAGTAGGGATCGGTCACTAGGTTACGCTCGACCTCCCCGGTTGCGGGCACGAACACCTCTACCTCGTAAAGGTAGTGCTGCCCGATCCAGTCGGCGCTGCCAGTGCTGCTCCAGGTGCCCGTGGCGCGATCCTCGGTCATGGCGAGGGAAGTGCCGCCTGCGTCGGGGTCTTCGCTATCGAAGAGCACAAGATTCACTTGCTTGGCGGTCGGCGCCCATAGGCGCAGGGACGGCACACCGTCCTCGCTGATTTGCGGGCCAAGGGGACCGTCGTAGGTGTAGAGGTCGTCGAGAACGCCAGGGAGCTGCAGGCTGGTGGCATCGAAGGGTCCGCGCGCCTCGTCGGCGACGGAGAGGGCGACCTGGCCGCGCAGCAGTTCGGGCACCAATGCAAGATCTTCCGCGGCGATCTTCAGCGCCTGCAGATCGGCGAGATGCGGGAACTTCTCCCGCACGGCCTCGGGCAGTCCATTCGCATCGAAGGCGAGGGTGAGGGACCCCTCCGCGCCCGTGACCCCCTCCGCGTCCGTGCTCATACCGCCGTCAGCAGCGTAATGTAATCGATAGGTGTCGCTCGTGCCGCCCGCATTCCAGGCGATTGTGTCCTCGCCTACCCAGTAGGCGGTGGCGCGGGCCAGGCTGCCGATAGGACCGCCCTCCTCGAGGCCGATCTCGAGTATGTTGGTGTTCGGGTCGTAGGTGAAGAACACCTCGGCGATCGGCTCCGGCACTGTGAAGGGAATATTGGCACCGTCACGGACGCCGCCGTCACCGTAGTTCTCATCCCAGCTCTCGTCGATCGCCACCTTGGCTTCGTAGTCGCCGGCGGGGAGGGTGGCAGAGAAGCGATAGGTGCCATCGCCGTCCGGGTCTTTGAGCCAGGAGCGCAGGCAACTCGGGTCCCAATCGGCGGCGCAGCCAAGTTCGCTTTGGAAGCTGCCGGGAACGGTGGCGATAGTGGCGTTGGCATCGCTCGTCACCCAGTTGGTGCCGCGGTCGAAGTAGAACTTCACGTCGGCGGCTTGCTCGAGGTTCAGGGGGATGTTGGGGCCGTTGAACTCCGCGTTGTCACCATAGTTCTCGTCCCAGGAGTCGTTCAGGGGTGCCTTGTACTCCCAGCTGCCCGCGGGCACGGCGAAGGTGTTCTGCCAGATGAGGTCATCGCTGTCGAACACGAGATAAGTGGCCGCGCAGTCCGGCTGCCAGTCGCCCGGGCAGCCGAGCTCCTCCTGCAGGCTACCGGCGACGGTCACCGTGGCCGGCTCGGGCCGCGGCGGTGCGTCCGTGATCGTGAGCGCTTTGGTAGCGTTATCGAAGGCGAACTGCAGCTTGGCGATGTCGCCGGGCACAGTGAAGGCGATGTTGTCGCCGCCCGGGACGCCGCCGTCGCCGTAGTTCTCATCCCAGCTCTCGCCGATGGCCACCTTCACCTCGTAGTCGCCGCCGGGCAGGTAGGCCTGGAAGGTGTAGATCTCGTCGCCGTCCGGATCCTGCAGCCAGGAGCGCAGGCAACTCGGGTCCCAGTCGCTGGCGCAGCCGAGTTCGCTCTGGAAGCTGCCGGGGGCGGTGGCGATGAGGGAGTTCACGTTGTCCGTGACCCAGTGCGTGCCGTGGTCGTAGTAGAACTTCACGGCCGTATCGGCGCCGAGATTCAGGGGAATGTTGGCGCCGTCGAGTTCGCCGCCCTCGCCGTAGTTCTCCGTCCAGGAGTCGTTCAGCGGCGCCTTGTACTCCCATTGGCCGGCGGGGACCGTGAACGTGCCCTGCCAGACGCGATCGTCCCCATCGAAGGTGAGGTAGGTGGCCTCGCAATCGGGCTGCCAGTCGCTGGGGCAGCCGAGGGCCGCCTGTAGGCTGCCGGCGATCGTGACGGTGGACGGCTCCGAGCCGTTGTTCGCCCAAAGGACGAGTGGCGCGAGCGCGGCGATGATTGCTGCGCCGCGACGTGCGAGGCGCGTCCCCACCTGGTGGTGAACACGTAGTGCTGCCATCTCCCTGACCCCTCGTTTGCTTTCAGATGATTGCAAAAAGTTTCATTACTGCAATCTTCAAAATATGCATTGGCCCAATGCTAAAGAGATCTTACATTGCGATTATTTTCATGAAATTGCAACGGCGTTTCATTGTGCGACTGCGCAATGCGCCGCGGTGCTCAGGGCGACGCGCGCGAGGGTGATGCGTTCCCGCATGAGCTATCGAAAAAGATAGGTAGGCTGGCTGGCAGGTGCCGGCTTTCTTGCCGGGCTTCCTTGTGGCGCGTTACGCGCGCAGGGCGGCGCGTTGGCGCTCACGTACCCAAGCGTAGAGACCGCTGCCCACGACAATGCCGGCGCCGAGGAGCGTGGGGGTATCGGGGCGTTCGCCGAGCAGCAGCACCCCCAAGGCCAGGGCGAAGATCAAGCGGGAGTAGCGGAAGGGAATAACCGCCGAGACATCGCCGATTCGCGTGGCCGCGATGAGGCTGGCGTAGGCGACCGCACCAATAGCGATCGCAAGCCCGAGAAACGCCCATGCTTCGAGGCTCGCCGCCACGTAGCGACCAGTGGCTACGCTGAGCAAGGCCGCGGCGGGCAGCATGCAGAGGTAGGCCCACCAGGCCAGCTGTTCCGAGCGGATCTTACTGGGGATGCGCCTCGAGGCGAGATCGCGGGCCGCGAGACCAAAGGTGGCGAGGAGCGCCAGCAGCGCCTCGGGGCGAAAGCCCGCGAAGCCTGGGCGAAGGATAATCATCACGCCGACGAGGCCGACCAGCACCGCTAGCCATCGTCGCCAGCCGACATCTTCCTTCAGCCACAGGGCAGCCCCCACCGTCACCACCAGCGGGGTAGCCTGAAGGATGGCGGCGAGCAGGGAGAGGGGAATGAGGGCGAGGCTGCTCACGTAGCACACGGTGGCTAACACTTCTGCTACGTTGCGCGCCACCACCAGCGGGTGGAGGAAGTCTGCCGAGAGCAGGGGCGCACCGCGCAGATAGCAGCGGGAGCCAAAGACGATCGCGCCGCCGATGGAGAGGATCATCACGATCTCCCCAATCGGCAGACTCCCGGAGGCCTTCTTGATGAAGAGATCCTCCAGGGCGAAGGCGGCCATCGACACCACCATGAAGATGATGGCTCGGAGGTTGTCATTGCTCACACGCGCATTCCTCGCCGCCTTCGCTGCGTAACTCGTGAACTGGCGAGTTGGTGTCGCGGTGGCCATCGATTCGGTACTTTGCCAGCGTCGCCATTGTATTCCCAACGGCGGTGAATTGTCGCAGTGCGGCGGGCCCACGGCATCGGCGCTGCACCGCCCGCAGCAACGTGCGTGCTATGTTCTTTGCGGTTCTGGCCTACCCGAGGAGAGCATCGATGATGTTGCGAAAAATGAGAACACTGAGCGTCGTCGCCCTGAGCGCCATCAGTCTCAGCGCCGTGGCCGCTGAGGAGTGGATTCAGATTCCGGTGTCCGGGGAGATGCAGTACGAGCTGCCGAACGGTGAGTTCAAGACCATCGATCCCAGCTGCTCCGGCGGCCCCATTCTGGTCGATGGCGAGATCGTCGCCGCCGATACCCAGTATTCCTTCTTCGTGCAGCCTGGCAGCTCGCGACGCCTGCTGATCTTCCTCGATGGGGGCGGTGCCTGTTGGGACGCGCAGACCTGCGTCGGGACGCCTTTGCTGAACGCCTCCACCTACAACCTTACGGTGGACGAGACGCCGGAGGAGCTCGCTGCGAGCGGCGGCGTCTTCGCCGCCGACAACCCGGACAACCCCTACGCGGACTACACCAAGGTGGCCGTCCCCTACTGCAGTGGAGATGTGCACTGGGGCAGCCGCGACACGACCTATACGCTCGCCTTCCCGCCCCTCGAGTGGACCGTGCGCCATCGCGGTACGGATAACTTCCTTTCCGTGCTTCATTGGCTGCGCACCCAGGGCGATGAGGTGGGCGTAGATTTCGAGGCCGTGCGCAACCTGACCGTAATGGGCGCCAGCGCGGGCGCCTACGGCACGATGATCGCCTTCCCTTACGTGGCTGAGCTGGCACCTAGGGCTCGTCTTCGCCTGCTCGCTGATGCTGGCATCGGCGTACTAAATGAGCCCTTCTACACCACGGCGCTGTTCGATCCGCAGGCCCCCGAGGCGGCCAACTGGGGTATCGCCAACGCTTTGCCCAACTTCATGGGGCTCGATGAGAACTTCTTGGCTACCTACGTAACTCAGCCGTTGGGGCTTGTGCCGGGCTGGTTTGCGGCGCTCGCCCAGTATCGACCGCGTGCGAAGCTGGCGATGTTCACTAGCAATCTCGACGACACTCAGGTGGACTTCTACGCGCTCATGGAAGCGCTAGATGGTAGACCGCTGGACGATCCGGCTATTCCCCTCGAGTGGTACCTGAAGATGCAGGCTATCACCAACGCCACGGAGGGGCTGCGTAACTACCGGACCTTCATCGAGGACGGTACCTTCCACACGATCACGGTGAGCGACGAGTACTATTTGCCTGGCGCATCGGGGATCTCCGTGCGCGACTGGAATCAAGCAATGATCACCTTCGGTGTCGAGGGCTGGGATACGGTCGATGTGGGGTCGCCGTTCTAAGGCCTCCTCGCTCTTTCATTCGTTGACCCAGGGGAGCCAGCCGCAGCTCCCCTGGGATTGGCGCGCGCATTGCCTTCCCTGCGCATCTAGTGTCCTGTCCCGCAAGTTCGTTGAAGAATTCGCGGGTGCTTTTTGCCCCTGGGCACGTTGCTCCTCCTCCCGTGGGGCCTGCCCCGCATCCCGGCATCATGAGTACGGTTAGTGACCTACGGGCACAGTGGGCCCGGTTCGATGGTCAGGCGCTGCCAGCCGCCGTCGATTCGAGTGCCGTCCGCGTTCACCACCCGCAAGTAGTGCTGATTCCAGCTCGGCGGATCGAACAGCCCGGGGGTATTCTCGACCTGGATGTTCAGCTGGTAGTCGAGATCCGTGAGAGCCTTCATCGTGTCCGGGAACAGGGACTGGTCCGGGCGGCCGACCATCAGGCGGTAGAACAGCAACGGTTCCATCTCGGCTGCTGTCTCCCAGATCAGCGCGCCCTCGTCGTCCCGCTCGTCCGTGGGGTGCAACGGCAACACGATCGGCAGCAGGGGAACTTGCCCAGGGTCGTCAGGGCGCAAGCTCACGATCGGCGGCCCGGCTGTCTCGCTGTCGTGCACGAACAGCTCCAGGGCCGCGCCGTGGCGAATGTGCTCGCCGCTCACGCGAAAGCGCCTGGGCGCCTCGTGGCGTAAGGTGCACAGGCCGTAGCCATTGGGCGCGTCGTTCAACAGCCCCCATTGGTACACGCGCACGGAGTGACCGTGGGTGCCGTTGAAGGCGGGCGGGCCATCCCACAAGGCGGTGAACCTCGGCACCTCGGCGTAGCCCGTGTTGGTGACCATTGGCTGTAAACGGACATTGGCTGGGGTAGGGCCGGTCAACGGGCCGGGAAGACCGCTCGGATCAGCCGCGCGGCGCTCCGTGCCGAGGGGAACGCCCTGGAACACCAGGCGATCTCGCGTGCTACTTAGGAAACCTAGTAACGTCATTCGGTCCACGGTGAGGCCGGTGGGCTCTTCGCGGTAGGCCGGGGGCGAGCTTGTTAGGTCGTACCAGAAGCCGCGCACAGTGCCGCCAGCCCATAGCTGAGCGCTCACGCCCGCATTGGCGCGGGCTGCCTGCTCCTGCAGATCATCGAGCTCGCCGAGCAGGTCTGGATCCGTGCCATTGCTCGGCGTCACAGTCAGCGCGCGCCCCACCATCGGCCCCACGCCGCTGTCGAACTGATGGACGAACTCCATCAGGGCCTCCAGGCTCTCGCAGTACTGCGTGCCCAGGCAGAAACGACCGCTGAAGAATGTGGTGTTGAACGCGTTCATCGACGCCACGCCGTTGTACACGTCGGACAGCGTGGGGTTCAGCAGGCCCGTGTGCATCACCCCTTCGTAGCCGGTGATCGGTGAGTCCTCGAACTGAGAGGAGCCATTGCGATCCAGGCGCGCTTCCTTCTGGAAGAGCATGCGCATGGCGGCGGTCTCCATCACCTTGGCGTCGCCGAAAACGGCGAAGGGAGGATCCTGCAACGGGTGCGGATTGACCGCGCCGATGTTCTCCGTGATGACGTTGTCGCTGCCCTCCGGCAACGCGTGGCAGCCTGCGCAGCTGTTACCGGATGCGACCACGATGTGGTAGAACTTCAATCCCAGCATGGCCCCGCTCCCGTCCACGATAAACGTGTTGGCGTTGTCAGGGTCGCCAAGCTCGCCCGAGGGGATGCGGTCGCGAGGCTGCTTCGGGTTCGGTGCGTACTGGATCGAGTTCACGAACTCCTGGAACAGCACCATATCCTCGTCTGAGACCCCGTCGCCTCCCAAAAGGGAAGTGAATGCGCCTTGAAAGGCGAGGAAGTCGACGCGGTCGCCGCGCCAATGGTAGGGCGCGTTGGTAAACAGCTGCTGACTCTCCGGCGCCACTTCGAAGTTCAGCAGTCCCTCGAGGGATTGGGTCACCATGAAGTCCTTGTCTGCGTCGAACTCGGTCGGGAAGTTCTCTGCGGGCGGGAGCAGTGCCGGCGGGATGTCCACGGCGATGCCATCGCCAAGATCCCAGGCGAGGCCGTCCGTGCGGCCGTCGTGGTGGCAGCTCGCGCAGCTCACGAAACCGTTGCCAGACAGGCGCGCATCGTAGAGGAAGCGGCGCCCTTGTGTGATGTGGCTTGGCGTCGGATCCGCAGCCAAGGCGAAGGCGTCGAGCACCGTTTCGGCGTTGGCGTCGATGATGGTCACAGAGTTGTCGACGCGGTTGAGCACGTACAGGCGAGGCGTATCCCCCCCACGCAGGGCCAAGCCCCGCGGCCCCGCATGGCTGGCGATGAGCGGACTCACATCGATACGGCGCAGAGGCCAGCTTAGCGGATTCACGGCTAGATTAGGCTCGATGACCCCAATCCGATCGCTGCTGAACGCGGTGAAGAACACCTTTTTCAGGGTGTCGTTCGCGACGTAGGGCACTACGTCGGTCAGATAGGCGAGGGCATCGGCCTTAGGCACCGGTTGGGTGATCGGATTAGGGTCGATAAAGGGGTCTATGGGGCGCCCGTTTGGGGCGAGGTTGCCGATCGGAAGCGCGGCGACCTCCTCGTTCACATCCCGCGCGTGCACCACCGGGTCGTCGCCACACGGATTCTCCACGAGGTAGAACATGCTCTGCACGAAGCCGGTCGGGACCGCAGCTACCTGGTCTTCGTCCTGTACCTCATTGCTGGCCATGGCGCCGACTACGAACAGCTCCTCGTTCGGTCCCAGGGCCATGTTGGTGTTCTGCGAGCCGAGCCCGCCGAGGGCGCTCTTCCCGCCGCCCGTGAGCGACTCGGTGTAGAGATCGAAGTCGTAGCGCACGGTATTGCCACCCTTGTGGCCGATCACGAACAGGCGATCGCAGGCCACCTGCGCCGTGCGTGGCTCCTTTAGGGCGATGTCGTCGATATCACCGTTCAAATCGAAGTCGAGGTCTAGGCCGGCGCTTACCACCGCGTCGAGCCGTTCATCGCCGGGGGCTAGGGGCAGCAGATCTGTGGCCTTGAGCTTGCTGATCGCATCCAGGGTCATGTGGGTAACCACGACGATATCGCGCGGAGCGCCCTCGTCGACGATGGTGGCGAACGCCATATCGAGGGGCGCGTCGGTCACCTGTTGCGTGGTGATCAGGGTGGCGCGCACGAGCTTGCTGGGGTCTCGCGAGAGGGAAATGGCGGTGATCGAATCGCCGAGGAAGTTAGCGACGTAGGCGCGTTTGAGGCCCTTGTGCCAGCGCACAGAGACGGGCTCCAAGCCCACGGGCAGGCGCATGACGAAGCGTTGATCGACCGGCACGGACTCATCTGTTTGCCAGATCTCTAGGGAGTTGTCCGGCGTGTTGACGATGAGCAGGAAGTCTTGGGCGCCGATCGTGACGAGCTCGATCGGGTGGACTTGTGGACTTTCGACGTTGAAGTAGCCCGTCCGGCCTTGGCCGTGGGCCGACGGTGCTGTGGCGAGCGACAGACAAACAGCGAGCGCTGCGCCGGCACTCACCAAGCGGTGCGCGAAGTTACCCTTCATGATCTCCCCCTTCATAAGGTAAGCGGAACGAATAGATGTTCCGAACATGGAGGCCTGAAAGGCGATGATTTTTACTAGCTTATCGCCTTGTGCTGGCCTCCACTAGTAGGGGGAGTCGCGAAAGAGCCGAGTTGACCCCACGCGCGCTCACGGGGCGATGAACAGGGCGCTCGATGTCCACAGGCACCCTGGCGTGGGAGGGGCGTCGCAGTGGCTCTGGTTCGACGTGCGCAGGATGAACACGAGGGAGCTGGAGTCAGCATCGCCGGCTACTGTGCCCCAAGAAGGCAGAATGAGTTCGCTCACCAAACCTTCGGCGATCCACCCGAGCTGCGTGCTCCCGAGGGGCAGGGGGAAGAAGTCTTGATCGGCACGCAGATACACCTTGTCGAGGAGCAAGGGCTTGGGGATCGCGCCTGACTGGGACATGTTGATCGACAGGTCTTGATCGCTTTGCGGACCGAAGAGATTGCCTATGCACGGCACGCAGGGGTCGGACTCGGGCAGCGGGCCGTTGCCCGCCACCCACTCGTCGAAGGGCGTGATCGCGAGGGCCTGCTCGGCCTCGCCGAGCGGGTCGCTGTGAATGACGTTCGGACGGTTGCCGTACCAGCAGCGTCCGAAGCTGTCGTTCACGATGCCGTCGAACAGGGCGCCCGCCGCATGGTTGCACGTGCCGTAGGTCTCCTCGCCGCGAGCGAGCGTGTAGCACGCGTGTTCGGTGTCGTAGCGCGGCTCGAAGGGGGCGGCGGTGGGCGTGTCGGTGTCGACGTCTATCCCCTGAGAGGCTAGGTGAGCGAGCCAACCCGCGAGCAAGGCGCTCGAGTAGGACGAGCCGCCTGGGGCAGGCCATCCGCCGCGCAGGCACAGGGCGTTGCCCGGTATCAGGGCCTGCGTGGGCGAGGGGCTTTCCCAGGCACCGGTGGTGGTGGCGCTAGCGAAGAACTGGTTCAGTTCGAGCATCCCAGCGTCGATGACGCCGAGCTGCGATGCGGGATGGGTCTTCTTGCCGTGATTGCCGGCGGCGCTCGCCAAATGCACGTCCTTGTTGCGCAAGTGCTCAAATACCTGCGCGAGCTGGCATGAGGCCCGTTCGCGGGTGCAGTTCTGCGCGCTGCGCGCATCGTCCTCCATCGTCGTGCGGCCAAAGCTCATGTTCACGGCGAGCGGCGGGCGACGGCCCTCGTAGTCGACCGCCTCGGCCACACGGCAGGCCGTCGCCAGTACGTGCAGGTCTGTCACGGCTTCCCCCAGGCTCGCCAGGGCAGGGTCGTCGAGCAGGAGGAGTTCAGCGCGGGCGCCGGGGCCCGCCACCGTGTCCGCTAGCCAATGCGTGCTAGTGCCGTGTTCCGAGTCGAAGTCGAGGACCGCTATCCAGTCGATCCCCATGGGGGAAGGGTCGCCTAGACGGCCTGGCAAATGCATGCGCTGCTGAGCGCCGCGCACGCCGAATGCGCCCGGGCCACCGGCCTCCTGGCTCTGGCGCGGAACCGGGTAGGCGGTGTTCTCGTCCACGCCCGAGTCCAGGGCGCTACACCCGGCGGGCGCTACCACATCGACGAAGTGGTAGACCCCCAAGTCGCCGCACGGTACCTCCAGCGTCGATGTGCCACGCGGGCAGCTCCGCTCGAAGAGCGCCCAGGGTGTGCCTGCGAATGCAGGGGAGATGCCGGCAATCAGCGCCGCGATGGCGATCGCCGATGGCGTGCGTGGGCGAGGGGTTCGCGAGTGAGCGGTCTTAGTTGTCATCGTCAACTTCCTTGTCTCCAATGCACCGAGGAGGGTTGATGGGCTCCAGCAGCTGATCCAGCGCGTGTTGCGGATCGCTCATCGCGCAAGGGGCGGGATCTTGGGACAGACCGGGTGTCGCGAGGCTGGCGCTCGGCTGGCTCGGCGCGACGGCAAATCCCCCCCATCGCGACTGAATCAGCTGCTGGTGACCACTAGCGCTCCTCCTGCGGTAGCAGTTGCAATTGCAAGCGGTAGGCGCGACTGCGCGGGCCATTCAAGTGTTCTTCCGGCGCCGCGGCCCTCGCTGCGCTCGGCATGGCGCCCGCCTCCGCGATTACCACCCATAGCGTACGGACGCCGGGTTGCTCTCCGACCAGGTTGCGAGCGGGCGCACTGAGGGTGGCAGCGCCGCGGTAAGGGGTGATCTCCACGCCCCTGTTGATGGGGGCGAGTCGGCCGCCTTCGTCCCGTCGAAACACCGCGTACTCGAGCCCCTCACGAGCGCCGCCCTGGGCTTGCACGGTGATGGTGACTTGGGTGTCGGCGTGGGCGCTGATCGGCGTCGCCGCATCTGCGGTCTGCCGATCCGCAGCGCGGGTGCTAGCGAGTGCCTCGACGCTCACGTCGAAGGCGCTATCGCCCACCCAGGGTTCGATCGCCCCCTGACGCGCCAAAAAGGGAAGCAACACGGCGATGCCGAGTGCGGCCGCCGCCAGCGCCCAGCGTCCACGCGTGGCGCTTGCTTGTGGCTGGGCGGCGGGGGTTGCGGGCGGTGCGGGGTCGGCGCTGAGCAGGCGTTCGCGCACGGTGGTGGGTGCGGGGTCGGCTACCACACCGCTGAGGGCCGCTAGGCGGGCTCGCGCCGCCGGATTGTCTGCGAGCCAACGCTCGACCTGGGTTTGATCGGCGCTAGAGAGGGCACCCTCACGAAAGGCGATGAGCGTGGCGTCATCCAGCGGCCTAGCTTCGGCCCGCTGGCGCCTCACCCTCCGGGTGAGCTGCCATAGCAGCGTGTTCGGCTTCATCTATCCATCTCCTGGCGTTTGCACGCCCCTTTAGAAGTACGAGGAGTCAGCGCTGCGATGCTTTGCCCCCCACGCCACCAAGCAACATCAGCGGACCCCAGCGCGAGGCGGGGTGTTGCTGGCGAACCTGCGCGTGGGCGAAGCGATAGGCCGACACGGGGTCTGCGCCGTCGCGTAGGCGCTGGTAAAAGCTGTTGTTCAGGGTGGCGGCAACCTCGTCGGCGAGGGGCGCGCGGGCGGCGATCACCCACGCCGCGCTGGCGCGAGCTACGGCACCGCCTAGGCCGTAGACGCCGGAGCCGGCGGACTCGGGCCAGCGGCCGGAGTCGCAGGCGCTCAGGTTGACGAAGGCGTAGGGCGCATCCGCGCGCACGAGATCTTGTGCGAGCAGACCACGCTCACCGGCCAGGCGAATCTGCGACAGGCCGGGAAACGCAGGATCGTAGATCGCGTGGGCATCTACGTGGATGAACTCGGCCTGGGCCAGAGCCTGCTTGACCGCCTCGTAGCGTGCCTCTTGTTCACTTAGCACGAGGGCCGAGGGGAACCAACGTCGGTAGCGTGGGGCGGCGGAGGCCGCAGCGCGAAGATCGGCGCTCGGGTTGACCACGAACAGGGGCGTGCGCGTGGTCTCGACGAGGCGTGGCTCCATGCTGCGCACGCCGCCAGTGCCTAAGGTCACCGTGAGCGCGTCTGCCACCCAAACCGAGGTCGGCGAGTCGCCTGTGGGCAGGGCTTCGAGCGGTACGCGCTGAAGGGGTCCGTGCAGGGCGACGTGCAGAGGGATATCGGCCGGGAAGTCCTCGGCGCGGGGCGCTAAGGCCTCGGCCAGTGGTTTCGCCAAGGCGCGCCAGGTGCGGTCGTCGACCGTGCGTGCCATAGCGCTTTCGAGTTTCGCTAGGTCAGCTCTCAAGGTGCTTCGCGCGTAGGTCGTGCGACGGTAGAGCTGCACGTCGCTGTCACCCTGGCGATGCAAGAGCAGGATCTCATCGGGCAGCGCAAAGGCCCGCAGCTGCGCCGCGGTGCCTAAGGAGGATGCCGCTGGCGGTGAGGGGCAGCGATCGCGCGATAGCTGTAGGAGTTCGTCTAGGAGGATGCGCCGGGCGCTTCGTTGCTGTGCGCGCCGCGGACCCGATGCGGGCGCTTGCAAGGCGGCGAGTTCCCCCAGCAGGTAGGTATACCTGGCCTGATCGGACCCGTTGTCTACAGCTGGGCAAGGCGTGCTGATGAGCACGTCATCCAGCGAAGCGAGCAGCTGCCAGGCGTCCTCGGCCCGTCCGCGCTCCACGGCCACGCGGGCCGTTCGGTAGACGTCGTCGGCCCATAGCCCGGGCGCGCTCGCGCTGGCCGTGGCGCCACTCGCATCGCGTTGCGCGTGGAGGATAAGCGCTGCTTCGAAGGCGCTGGCGGCTTCATCTAGTGCCCCGCGCTGGCGGGCCTCGCGACCGAGCAGGCTGAAGGCCCAGGCGGCCACCCGCGGTTGCCTGGAGGTCCCAGCGAGCGGCCGGGCGAGCGCTTGCACACGCTCGGTATTGCCTCGCAACAGCGCGTAGTCGGCGCTGACTAACGTCGCCCACTCGCTGAGCGCGCCCGCGCGCCCTGATCTGGCGTTGGGGGCTGCGTCCAGTAGCGCCGCGGCTTTCGCTAAGAATTTCGTTGGGGAGGCGCCGTCGCGTACCGCATGCAGGGCCAAGTTAATGATAATATTAGCTCTTTCCAGCGGGGCATCATCGCCTTGGGTGATGAGCGCGTCTTCGAGGATCTCCTTCGCGTGGGCCAGCGTTGGCGTGTCGGGGTCGGCTTGCATCAGCAGGGCCCAGGCGAGCGTGTTGCGAACATAGGGCAGCAGGAGTGGGTCGCAACGTGCGGTGGCGCAGTCTCTAAGGGCCGCATCGAGGCGGTGGGTGGCGTCAGTCGCGTTGCCCAGACGGGTGAGTACCTCGCTGCGCTTCATGGCCGCGGCGATCGTCTTGGGATGGGCAATGGTGCGGTAGGCGCGCTCGGAATCGCGCAGGGCGATCCACGCCTGCTGCAAATCCGCCGGTGCCTCCAGCGCTAGGGCTGCGCTCTCGTAGCGCCATTGGGCTTTCCATGCCAGCGCGGGAGGGGCATCTAGCCAAGGAGGCGCATCGGCGAGGTCGCGGCGAGCGCAGTCGAGCAGCATGGGGTCGCCGCTTCGTCTGGCGAAGAAGCTTGCCACCAGGCGCAGGCGCGTGTGCAGCAGGGGATAGGTGATGGCGCGCTGTTGCAGTTCGCGAAGCCGTGCCACCGTCGCTGGGTCCGCGCGATCGCCGACGGTGGACAACACATCGACCAAGGCTTCGAGCACGGCTTGGCGGGGCGCGTCATGGCCGCGAAGGACCACGGATTGGCAAGGCAGCCGCTGGCGTCTGCCGTCGTAGCGATCGGCTAGTTCCCCGCATAGGGCTGCCTTACGCTCGCGCGCCCAAGGCTGGAGGTCGGCGCTGAAGCACAAGGTGGCGCCCAAGCGTGTGGTGGGCGGCGAGAACTCGCCGGGGGCAAGCTGCCCTTTGAGGTGCAGCCGGATCTGCCACTGGCTGGTGTCGATGCTCGCCGGTGGTGCCAGACATAGGGTCAGGGGAGGCGGATTGTCACCGCCTATGTGCAGGGGGAGCACCGCACCGTCCTCGCCCAAGAGGAGCTCGGTGTGATCGCGCAGAGTGATGGAGGTGTCGTCGCCAACGAGTGCAGTTGGCCCCTTAGTGCAGGAGATGCTCAGGGCGGCGATCACCAAAGCCAGCAGCGCCCACCTCACGACAGGTGCAGCTGCTCGGCGCACTCGCTAACCGCGTCGTTCAAGGCCTGGCGCAGCTTGTAGGTGGCTTTGCGCGACCAGCCCGTGCTTTGGGCGATCTGCTCGGGGCTCAGGCCGTCCAGGTAGCGCAGGGTGAAGTAGAGGTAGACGCGCGGGTTGCGCTGGCGCAGGCAGTCGTCCAGGCGCAGGAGCACGTCTTCCTTGAGTGAGTACTCAGCGGGATCGCCGTTGTCGCCTATCGCGTCAGCATCGATTAGAGCGACTTCCGGGCGCCTGCTCCGCTCGCGTCGACGGTTGCTGGCCACGCCGCAGGCCAGGTCCCACAGGTGTCGCTCAAGGGCGTCGAGCGTGCGCTCATCATCGTCCGTGCGGGCGAGGAATTGGCCCAGGACCCGTGCGTCGTGCTGAAGGAAGAACACAAAGGCGTCGTGCAGCAGTTCCTGCGCGTCTAGCCCGCCAGGGAAGCCGTAGCGGGCGCGAAGACGTCGAAACAACACCGGGGCAAAGGTGTCGTAGAGCCAGGCGATGGCCTTGCGGTCGCCGTCAACGATGCGCGCGATGTGATCGCCCAGCGTATCTGCCATGGGCGGATTATGTGGGAGCGCTCGTGCCGTTGCCCAGCGCAGCGACCGGTAGTGCGCGTGGCCTCCCGATGGAGGAGAGATGAAGAACGGCAGGTGCTGGCGTTCTCTCACCCCGCCGGTCCGCCAATGGGGCCGGCGGGGTGCTCGGGGTTCCTACTGAGCTGTGCGGCGCCGGCGGGTGGCCGTTGCAACACCTGCCAGTCCAAAGCCGAACAGCGCCAAGACGGCGGGTTCGCTCACGGCGAGGTTGTCGACGATCACGTAGTTCAGGGTGTCGATCGCCACCTGTGCGGCACCGTCCTGGAACTCGATGCGCGCGATGTCCAAGCCGGCCAGTGAACCAACCCCCACGGTCGCGTCCGGCGTACCCGAACCATCGAAGAAGAAGGTATCGAGCAGGTTGCCGGCCGTGTCGAAGGCTTCGGCCATGAAGTTGACGCCGGGTCCGGAGGTCACCCAGGTGAAGCTGAGGTCGGTCACGACGCTGATGAAGTCGATCGCGCCCACGGTGCCCGGCGAGTTGGTGATGCCGACACCGTCGTCGAACAGGCCGCTCAAGGTCTGCGAGACGTTCTCGAAGTTATCGATACCGAACGGCTGGTACACAGTGGTGCCGTCCAGCTGGCCGACACTGAATTCGTCAAAGGTGAGGGTCACCGGCATGGCGTGGGTGACTTGGGCGCCCAGTAGCAGGGCAAAGGTGGCGACTATGGTTGCGCCAACTGAAGTGGGTGTGCGGGACATCGATGATCCTTCCAATGCTCGTTGTTATTTGGGTGTGCAAACCAGGCTTATGGTAAGCAAGTACTGCGCCAGGGCCCGGAGAGTGCTGTTGTAGCAGGGCGCAGCGAGGAGAGCGGGGTGTCGCTAAATCGCCGTTTGTAAATTAATCCGACGGGCGGTGAGGGGAATCGATGCCCCGCGGGGTCAGGCATTTACCTGAGTGGGCTGTGCGCAACAGTGCTTGACCGAACACGCCGATGTTATCGGTATCCTTAGGCTCGCGTAGGGCGAGGCTGGGTCAGCACCTCGCGCAGAGCTGCCTCAGCCGCCGATGCCCGTAATGAAGATGATGGCGACCGCTGGCGGCACGATGAAGCGCAGGAGGAAATTCCACACGCCGAAGGCGCCGCCCTCGCCGATGGCGAGCTCCTCCACGCTGGTGCGCCTAGACACGCGCCACGCAACGAACACAGCGATCAGCAGGCCACCCAGGGGCAGCAGGATCTGGTTGGAGATGTAGTCCGCCAAGCCGTTGAGGCCTCTGCCGAGCAGGGTCACGTCGGCGAGCACGTTATAGCCGAGCACACTGACCACTGCGAAGGCGGTGACCGAGCCCACCACCAAGAACACGCTGTTGTGCCGCGACATGCCGTATTGATCTTCCACCCAGCTCACGTTGGTTTCGATCAGGCCCACCATCGAGGTGATTCCGGCCACGGCGAGGAGCAGGAAGAACAGGATCGAGAACACGTAGCCTGCGGGCATCTCCGCGAAGGCCACCGGTAGGGTCTGGAAGATCAAACCCGCGCCCGCGTCCGGTGACAGGCCGTTGTTGAAGACAATGGGGAAGATCACCAAACCGGCGAGCAGCGCCACCAGCGTGTCCGCTCCCACCACGATCAAGGTGGACCCGGGAATCGAGATCGAGCGCGGTAGGTAGGAGCCGAAGGTCATCATGCCACCCATGGCCACGCCGATGGAGAAAAAGGCCTGACCGATGGCGACGAGGAATACGGAGCTGTCGATCTTGCTGAAGTCGGGCGTGAACAACCACGTGAGCGCCTCGCTCATGCCGCCGAGCGCGAGGTTGAAACCTGCCAGCACCAGCAATAGGAGGAACAGGAGGGGCATCAGGATAGTGACGGCTCGCTCGATGCCGTTCTTCACACCGGCGAAGACGATCGCGCCCGTGACGAATAATCCCGCGATGGTCCAAACGATCATGCCGAGCGGATCAGCCGTGACCGAGGTGAACTCGGCTTGCGCGGCGGCTGCATCGAAGCCGGCAAAGCCGGTAAGGACGGCCTTGTAGAGGTACCAGAGCACCCAGCCGACAACGGCGGCGTAGGTGATGACGATCATGTAGGCGGCGAGTACCCCCATGTCGCCGACCAGGCGCCAGTTTCCAGAGCGCCCCTCTTGCGTGGCCACCGCCTTCATAGACCCAGGGGGGCTCGATTGGCCTCGCCGGCCCACCATCAATTCCGCGATCAGGATGGGCACGCCGATGGCGAAGGCGCAGGCCAGGTAGATCAGCACGAAGGCAGCGCCACCGTTCTCGCCGGTGATGTAGGGGAAGCGCCAGATGTTACCGAGGCCCACGGCGAAGCCGATCGACGCCATCAGGAAGGCGCCTCGGTTCGACCATTGTTCTTGCGCTGGGGTGCCAATCGTCATGCGTTCGCGTTCCTTCGATCTCTTGGGTTGGGTCCAGCGCCAGCGGTCGACGCTCGCCGGGCCTAGCGGCACCTGCTGGGCGAAAGTATCAAAGAAACGCCGGTAGCGCGCGTCGTTCGACGCCGTTCGTATCCACCCGAGGTCGATCCAAGCGTTTTCGCGGGGCATTCGAGGCGCGCGACACGAGGTAGCTTGGCATAGTAGGTACACCCGGTTTTCAGTGGAGGAGCGCGCGGATGTTGCTGAGGGAAACACGAGGGCGGGCCATCACTGTGCTGGCCTTGACGATCGCCTGGCTGGTGCCGGCGCAAGGTGGCGAGGTGGTGGATGGGCAGATCGAGCGCTGGCGGGCCCGCGCCGCTCGAACCACGATCACCCGCGATGACTTCGGCGTGCCGCATATCTCGGCGCCCACGGACGCGGACGCGGTCTTCGCTCTGATGTACGCGCAGGCCGAAGACGACTTCCCCCGCATCGAACACAACTTTCTCCTATCCCAGGGTCGCTTGGCGGAGGCCGAGGGAGAGCAGGAGATCTGGCGCGACCTGCGCATGAGGCTCTTCATCGACCCCGATGAGATGCGCGCGCTCTACGCCGAGAGTCCACCGTTCCTGCGCGCGCTTATGGACGCCTGGGCCGACGGCCTGAACTTCTTCTTGCACACCCATCCACAGGTGACTCCGCGCGTGATCGAGCGCTTCGAGCCATGGATGGCGCTCACCTTCAGCGAAGGCAGCATCGGCGGCGATATAGAACGCATCGATCTGGACGCCCTGCGCGAGTTCTACGACCTGCCGCCGTCGATCGCCCGCCATCGCGTCGAGCGCAGCCCACTTTCCGCCCCGCTTGCGAGCGGTATCCGCCTCGCGGCCAGCGCTGCCGAAGCCGCGGGCGTCGAGGGCGAGCCGGTCGGCTCCAACGGCATCGCGATCGCTCCCGCGAGGAGCGCCAGCGATGCGGCCCTCCTGCTGATCAACCCCCACACTTCTTTCTTCTTCCGCCACGAGGCCCACGTGACCAGTGCCGAGGGCTTAAACGCCTACGGCGCCCTCACCTGGGGCCAGTTCTTCGTCTACCAAGGCTTCAATCCGACCGCCGGATGGATGCACACCTCAAGCAGCGTCGACAACATCGACGAGTTCGCCGAGGAGGTGCTGGCGGGTGAGAAGGGGCTTGCCTATCGTTACGGTGACGTCGAGTTACCGGTACAGGTGCGCCGGATCAGCGTGCCTTACCGCACGCAGCAGGGTATGGCGGAGCGGACCTTCACCACCTACCGCACGCACCACGGCCCTGTTGTGCGGAGTGAGCAAGGTCGTTGGGTGGCTGTGGCACTGATGGAGCAACCCATGCGAGCGCTCATGCAGTCGTACCTGCGCACTAAGGCCATGAACCTAGCCGATTACCTCGGCATTATGTCCCTGCACACCAACTCGTCAAACAACACGGTGTTCGCCGACGCCGAGGGCAACATCGCTTACTTGCACTCTAACTTCGTGCCCGTGCGCAACCCGGACCTCGACTACCGCCTGCCTGTCGATGGTGCGGATCCCGCGAGCGATTGGCAGGGCTTGCACTCGATAGAGGAGAGCCCCAACACGATCAATCCGCCCACGGGTTGGCTACAGAACACCAACAACTGGCCCTACTCCGCCGCCGGTCCTGGTGCGAGCCCACGCTACGCCGACTACCCATCCTACATGGACATCGGCACGGAGAACCCGCGCGGCGTGCACGCCCTCGCGCTATTGTCGCAAGTGGAAGAGCTGTCCTTGGAGGACCTGGTCGCTTTGGCCTATGACCCCGCCCTGCCCGCCTTTGATCAACTTCTGCCTGGCCTCTTTCAGGCGTACGACGGGCTCGCCACGCAGGACGCGCGGCGCGGCGCCCTGGCCGCGCCGATCGAGGAGCTGCGTGCCTGGGATCGGCGCTGGAGCACGGACTCCGTTGCCACCTCCCTGGCCATGTTCTGGGCGGACCCGCTTATGAGAGATGCGCGAGCGGCAGCCCGCGCGGCGCGCCAGGAGGTGATCGCCTATATGGCGCAATCCCTGGAGTCGGATATTTACCTAGCGGCGTTACAAGCTGCCGTGGACAAGCTGCGCGAAGATTTCGGCGCGTGGCAAACGCCTTGGGGTGAGATCAATCGCTTCCAGCGCCTGACGGGAGATATCGCACCGCCCTACGATGACGACGCGCCGAGCACGCCAGTTGGGTTCGTCTCCGGGCGGTGGGGGTCTTTGGCTTCGTTTGGTGCGGGGCCGAAGGAGGGCACGCGGCGATGGTACGGTACGGGCGGCAACAGCTTCGTGGCTGTGGTGGAGTTCGCCGAGCGCGTGCGCGCCGTGGCGGTCACCGCCGGTGGCCTGTCGCGCGACCCAGCCTCGCCCCATTTCAACGATCAGGCAAGGCGCTATGCGCAGGGTCGTTTGCGCCCCGTGTACTTTTGGCCCGACGAGCTTGCCGGGCACATCGAGCGCCGCTACCGCCCCGGCCAGTAGCCGCCCCTAGGGCGACTGCGGTGGTTGGCGTCCGGTGTAGCGGTAGTACTCATTCCACAGGGCCTGCTTGCGAGCTGGGTCCGTCTCCGCCTCCGCGGCCTTACGAATCTGTGCGGCCACCGCGTCGTCGTTGTCGACGCGCCGGATCCGCTCGGGCGGCGCTCCGCTATCGCCAGAAGAAGGCGCCTGCTGCTGATCGCGGGGCGGTGGAGGATTGGTGAGTTCGATCTGCTCCTGGTCGATCGCTCGGCGGGTCTCGCGGCCCTGGCGTGACGGTCGTGCGCTCAGGGCGGGTAGGATCCGTGGCTCTGTCCCCGTGATACTGCTAGGGATTGGCCCGCCGCTGCTGCCCCCTGCGCTCGCGCTGCCACCGCCTCCCGCCCCGCCTGCGCCCCCCCCATCGCCACCGTCGCCTTCGCCCGCTTGCTCGCGGCAGTAGCTGAGCTCGCCGAGCGTGCGGTCCAGCTCTTGGCTGCGAAGGGCGATGAGCTCTTGCTCGGTGTAAGGGTAGGTCGGGTCGTAGTACTCGAGCTCGATGTCTGTGCACTCGTAGGCATCGCCCGCTTGCTGTGCCTGGGCTAGGTACGCGCCCAAGGTAAGGCCAAGGGCGAGGGTCAACGATGCTTGGGTGTGGGTGAGCATGGCTAAAGCTCCTCGGTGCTTGAGCGACCCTAGCGCGTGAGCGCCATGAAGGTGCCGTCGTTGCGATACGCCATCTCGCGCATCAGGGTGGCGAACTTCGGCGCCGTGCGGGCGACGAAGAAGGCGAGGGCGTGGATGCGCGCCAGGCGTTCGCCGGGCGCGCCGTTCAGCTGGCCGGCGATGGTCACGTCGCGCTCGTAGGACGGGCCCGTGTAGTCGTCGCCTAGCACGTAGATCGATACCTTGTCGCCGCGTTTCATCTGCGCGCCATAGGTGCGCAGGGCCTCGGTGATGCCCTGCATGGGGTTGCTATTGGAGTTCGCGCCCCAGGCCTTCAGCTTGGCGAAGGCCTGCAAGCGATTGCCGCGCGTGTCCTTGATCCAGCCGCCGCGTTGGCCCGGGTACATATAGATGCCGTTGTCGTTCATGATCTGGAAGCCCTTCACTTGCGGGTGGATCGTGAGCAGGGAGTCCATCTCGCGCACCACCCAGCTCCAGATCTGGCGCATGCTGCCGGAGGTGTCGATCACGAAGATCACGTAGTCGCCGTCCACCGGGATGCCACCGACTTCCTCGTCTTGGGCGTCCGTGTCATTGCGGGTGAGCTGGATCGTGCGTTCCAGGTCCTCGCCGCGCTGCTTGAGGACGTCCGTGGAGGCGGACAGAGCATCGGCGTCGGCCAAACGTGACTGTTCGGTGGCGGCGAGGCGCTGCAGGGCGAGGCGGGCATCGGCGTTGTTGCCCTGGGATTCGGCGAGCTTCAGGCGCTCACGCTCGAGGAGGTCATCCAGCTGCTGCTGTTCCTGCTCGAGGGCGAAGGTGCGGGTGAGGAGTGCGCCCGAGTCGACGGCGGGCGACGGTGTCGGCACCAGGCCTGTGCGTGAGATCAGAATCAGCAGCACGATGGCGCCGAAGCCGCAGGACACCACGTCCAGCAGGGCGAGGCCGAAGACGTCTCGACTGCGCGCGCGGCGTACGGTGTTCATGGCCAGCTCGCCGGCGGGCTGATCAGCGTGCCGCCGTTGCCGACGCTCCAGGCCATGTAGGCGGGGCCCGCATTCCAGTCGCCTTCCAGGGGCAGCAACACTACGTTCATGGTGAATGCCCCGAGCTTGTCGCGGGCGTTGCGGGTGGCGTTGCGAAAGAGCGTGTCGCGGCAGTCCGCTGTGACCCGCGGTCCGCGGGCGCAGCGACCGCCCGTGGTGGCGCGCGTCGGCAGGCCGTCGGTGATGAGGTAGACGTCCGTCGGCGGCGGGTCGAGCTCTGCGAGGGCTGCGAGGCCCTCCTCGAGGTTAGTGGCACCGTTAGGGGTCAGCGCCTCGAGGTCGCGCTGTACGCTGGCGAGCTGTTCGTCGCTGGAGGTGGTGAACCAGTTGCCCGAGCCGAGCACCTCAGCCGACTCGGCGAAGCTCACCACCGCGACCAGGCTGCTCTGCGGTGTGCGGGCGAGCAGCCATTTGGAGGCTTTGACGGCGCGCCCCCATTTCGGGGCGCTCTTGCGCTCCTGCGCCGGCGCCACCTTGTAGCGGAAGATATCCGTGAGCATCTCGTCGGTCATCGAGGCGCTGTGATCGAGCATGATCGCGATGCGTCGGCCCTTCACCTGCAGGCCTGTCACGTAGTCTTCCTGGCCGCTGCCGAGGATCTCGATCACGTCCGTCTCCGCCAGCTGATCCTCGCGTTCTTGCACCGTGCGTTGGAGCTGCTGGTTCACCTCGCGCTGGGCGCTCATGCGTACGTCCAGGGCCGCCAGGGCCGCCAGCGATCGTTCGCGTTGTGTGAGGAGCTCGCTGCCGAGCTTCTCCTCTTGCGCGTTGAGGCGCGCGATGTCGGCGATCTCGGCGCGGAACTGCTCCGTCTCCCGCTCCATGGTTTCGAGCTGCTCGAGCAGGCGGTCGGTTTCCACCGACCCGGCGTCTGTATTGTGCTTGATGAGCAGGAAAATGAGGATCGCCGCACCAAGCCCACAGGACATGACGTCGAGGAAGGAGAGCGACGAGCCCGCTCCACGACGTCGGTTGCGCATGCGATCGACGGCGTTCACGCCGCGGCCACCTCACTCGCTGCTGGCTTTGCCTTGCGCGCGGCCGCCCGGATGCGCTCCTCACACTCCGCTTCGATATCGATGATCAGCTTGTCCTGGGTGCCCTCGAGCACGTGCATAAACAGCATCAGAGCGAGGCTCAGCACCAGGGCGACGAGGGTGGAGTTGAAGGCGACGCCCAAGTTGGCCGTCATTGAGGCGATATCGCCAGCCAGAGCCTTGTCGGCCTCGCCGAGGGCGGAGCCGATGCCGCGCACGGTGCCGACGAAGCCGATCGAGGGCACGGCCCAGATCACGTAGCGGAAAAGGGAGTTGCTGGCCTCCAGCGTGCGACCGAAGGTCTCCAGGTGCATGTGCGCGGCCTCTCGCGCTTTGTGAATGTCGCCGTCTTGGCCCAAGGCCATGCTGTCCGTCACCGCCTTGATCAGTGGGTGGTTGGCCGTCGCAGCGGACTGCGCCAGGGCCTCGCTGGCCGTTGTGGCAAGCGCATCGAAGTAGTCCCATTGGGCGGACAGCTCCACCAGGCGCCAGATCGTGAGCACGAAGCTCCACAGGAACAGGATGATGCAAAGCTCCTGCTCGCCGTCGCGCAGCACTACGTAGGGGGAGCGTGGTGCGGAGGTGCCGGCGGCACGCGCGGCATCGATGAGCGCATCCGCGGTGGGACGGATATGACCGATGTAAAGTAGGTGCACCAGCAAGCCAATACCCACTAGGAGGCCGAAGTAAATCGCTAGGCGGCGCCAATCTGTGCCGCGTCCTTTCGCATCGCCCATGTCAGATGTCCGCCGGTAGGGTGGCTGGGGCGTCGAGGCTGACGCCGCTTTGGGCCACGGCGTAACCGACGATCAGTACGGACAGCACGCCGAGGGCGGTCATCGTGGTCCAGAGCAGTCGGTGTCGTGTCGCTGGCGCCATGGCGCTCTCCTCAGTAGATGTATCGGGCTATGCGAAAGCCCAGGTCGTCCGCCGCGTCGCCGCCGGCGCTGCGGTGGGCGGCGCGTAGGGTCTCTACGCGTCCGTCACGCCACCCGGAGCCTTTGATGACATGCCCCTGGCTGCCACCGCCGGCGCGCGTAGGGCCGCTAGGGTCCAGGGCGATGCCCTCGCGCGGTGGGTTTAGATCGTCGAAGTCGTGGACCCACTCGCGCACGTTGCCGGAGAGATCCTGTAGCCCCGAACGGTGCGGCGCAAAGCTACCGACAGGGGCGAGGCGGGCGAAGCCGTCCGTGTACTGCGACAGGTAGAACTTGAGATCGCCGCGCACCGTGCTGTCGGCGGCGGCGGTCTCGTCCGCGAAGTTGCCCGCCTGGGCGGGGACCTCATACTCGCTGCCCCAGGTAAAGCGCGCCGGTTGGCGTCGGCCTGCTGCTCGTGCCAACCACTCCCATTCGGCCTCGGTGGGCAGGCGGTAGCCGTCGGCAGCGAGGTTGGCGCCAAGGTAGCGCGTGCCGGCGAAGCGGTACACGGGAGGCAGGCCTTCGCGCTCGCTCAGCCAGTTGCAGAAGCGGGCAGCGTCGGTCCAGGTAACCTCGGACACGGGTAGGTTGTTGCGCTTACCGCTGCTGCGGAACTGAGCGAACTGGGCATTGGTGAGTTCCGTTCGGGAGACGTAAAAGGGGCGGGTCAGCCTCACTTCGCGCAGGTACTCGTTGGCGCGTTGACCGCGTTCGCTGGCCGGCGCACCCATGGTGAAGGTAGCGCTGGGGTCGAAGCGTCGCATCTCTAAGCCGCCCACGGTGCGATAGCGTGGCGCGGCTTCGGCTGAGAGGGCCTGTGCCTGCGTGAGGAGCGTGGCGTCGATGCGCTGGGGCGCCGTCGGCGTTGGGTGGACCACGCGGGTCACTGTCGCGTAGCCGCTGCGCCGGAGCTCGATCCGATGGGCTAGGGCGGGCAAGTCTAGGACCAGCGGCGTTCCCCCCTCCGCACGACCGTCGACGAACACCTCCGCGGGCGGCTCTGCGACGATTTCGACCTCACCAAATTGCGCGCTTAGGCGGAGATCTAGCTGGCGTGATTCGTCGGCCTCAAGCGTGAGCGTGTGCGCCTCCGTGCTGTAACCCGGTGAGGAGTAGACCAACGTGTGCGCCACGCTGGAGGCCACCTGGAAGGGCGATGAGGCGACCGTACGCCGCGTGCCATCGATGAGCAGGGTGCCGCCGGCAGGGCTCACGCTGATCGCCAGTGTGGCGGGGTTGGGCAGCAGGCGGTAGTTGCGGGTTAGCGTCGGTCGGTCTCGGGTCACGCGCGCGCGCTCAACGACGTCCGCATGGCCCGCCTGGCGCACAGCGATCACGTACTCACCCCCGGAAACTGCGCCCTTGAAGGGCGTTACGCCACGCACCTCGCCGTCCACGAGCACTTCGGCGCCGGCGGGCTCGGAGTTGATGGACAGCCCCCCCTGAACAGGCACCAGCGCGATGGCAAGCGCGCGCTCCTCGGCGCGGGTTAGGGTGAGTGTCTGTTCGGCGAGGTCGTGGAAGGGACTGTCTACCTGCACCGTGTGCGTGCCCGGTTCGATGCTGAGCGCCAGCGATTCGCCGTCGCCGAGAATCTCGCCGTCCAGGCGCCACCGCGCTTCGACGCTGGCAGGGGCTGTGGACAGGGCAAGCTCTGCGGGCCGTTCGCGTAAGGCCACCTCGACGTAGTTGCTGCCCGGTGCTGGGGTCAGGGCGACCTCCTCAGCGAAGAAGCCCGGCGCTTCGACGATCGCGTGAAGGCGTGAGGAGAAGGTGTATACGCGCTCGCCGACGACGAGGCCAAGACCGTCACGTAGGGTCACCGCAGGAGTAGCTGCAGCGTCCGGCGGTGTGATCAGTAGGCGTACGCCGCGGGACAGCCCGGCGAATACGGCGACGGCAGCCAGGGCAAGGACGATAGCACCTAGGCCTAGCAATAGGCGTCTTGTGCGCTGGCGTCGGGCGTTGCGCAGGGCGAGGTCCAGGGGCGTCTCGCCGCTTAAGTCCCCGTCAAGCGGCGGGTTCATCGCACACCACCTCCACCTGCATCTGTTCGATGCCGAAGTTCACATCGAGCGCAACGAGCTTGGACCGGTAGCCGGCGCGGTGCCCTTCCACCTCGTAGCGCCCAGGGGTGAGCTCGATCGTGGCCCGCTTGCGCTTACCCACTTGGCCTACGCGCCGCACGCTGATCTCGGTCATGCCGTCGGAGATCAGGGTAATCCTCACCGGTTGCGTCGCGAGGGCCAAGTAGGCATCGAGCTGATCGAGTTGGCCGTCGAGAATGGCGCTCACACCGCGCTGTGGCGCGAGGTCACTGGCCAGGCGACGGGCTGCTTCGCCGGCGCGCGCCGAGCCGATTCGCAACGGATCCTTTAGGTAGATCGCAAGCTCGTCGAAGGCCTCTACCACAGCGCGAGCATCGTCTGCGCCGCGCACGGCCTGGGCGTTGGCGGCATCCAGAGTCAGGGCGCGCTCGTAGGCAGCGAGCGCGCTGCGCCAGTCCTCGGCGTCGCGGGCGCGCTGGGCGCTGGCTAAGGCCTCGTCCAGGCGTCGCTGCGTGCGAACAGCGTCGAGGCGGTGTTGCAGGAGGCTGAGGTCTTGCGCGGGATCGATGGCGCGGGCTTGATCGATCGCCCGCTGTGTCCGCTCGAGCTCACCGCGGGTGAGGGCGCGCTCGGCGGTGTTCACGGCGGATCGATAGCGGTCGGCGAGGGCGTCACCCTCAAGGGCGGCGATACGCTCGCCGAGGGCTGTTCGTTGCGGGTCGAGAACGAGGGCGGCGCGCAGCTGGCGCAGCTCCTCCTCCGGGCGATTCTCAACGGCGGCGACGCGCGCGGCCTCGAGGGCGTCCAGCACCGCGGGCAGTACCGCGATGCGCTCACTCAGGGCTCGCGCATCGGCGGCGTTCGGGTCGATCAGGCGCGCTCGCTCAATCGCTTGCTGGGCGAGGGGCGCATCGTTGTCGGCGAAGGCGCGTTGGGCCGTGCGCAGCAGAATGCGGTAGGTCTGCAGGGCGTGCTTGACTGCCTCATCCGCGGCCTCGATGGCCCGTGTGATGGCGACGGTTGCGTCGAGGTACTTGCCTGCGTCGAAGGCATCGAGCGCGGTCCGCTCCAGCGCATCGATCGCTTCTGCCCGTGGAGCATCCCATCGCTCCAGCGATACCTTATCGAGAGCAGGGCGCGAGTCGAAGTTGAACTTGCGCAGGGCGTCGAGAAAGTCCTGGCGCGAGCACTCCTCACCGGTGCTCTCGCCGCAAGAGATCTCAACCCGCGCTTGCTCGGCCTGCGGGAGCGTCCTCACCGCGGGCGTGAAGGTCGCCTCCACCCACAGAAAGATGCCGACCACCAGGGCCGCGGTAATGAGTAGGGACACGCTCAACAGTCCAAGGTGGCGTCGCCGCTTGCGTGCCGCTTGGGCGAGCGCCTCGAGGTCTGGGCTCTCCTTGGCAGGGATGGTGTCGTCGGTCACGGCGTTTTAACGCTCCAAGGCGGCAAGCGGCGGGCGAGGGTCGCTGAGCGCCAGCTCCGGGCAAGCTAGGGCAAGCAGGTTTTCTCATCCGCGCGGACGGAGACTGCGGTCAGAGATCCTCGTCGATCACCAGAGACCGATCGGGCGTGGCTTCCTCCGCGTATACCTCGCGTAGGAAATTGCGCATGTCTTGGTACTGCTTGGCGGCATTGCCCTCTAGGGTCTGCGTACGACCTTCGAACTCCACGTTGGTCGGGGCCAGTTGGATGTCCACGGACTCGCCGAGTTCGGCTAGCGACTCGCGCAGGGCGTTGTACTGGCGCGAAGAGCGATAGGCCGTGTAGGCGAGCGCCGCGCTGCCCGCCAGAGCGATAGTCCTGAACTCATCGGCTTCCGAGCCTGCGGCGACGCCGGCAGCGGCAGCGAGGCCAGCGAAGACCTTGCGTCGAGTGGACTTAGCGCGCTCCTTGCGGGCGTCTACGGCCAAGGGGTAGGCGTCTGTTTGCCACTCTTCGTAAACGGGCTCGACGCGGCCGGAAAACTCGTCGTAGTTGCGCTGCAGGTCGTCGAGGAACAGCTCCTCCTTGGTGCGGATGGCCGCGATGCGCGCGTACTGTTCGTCGCCCGCAGCCGGTAGGCCCTCGAGGGTGGTCACGCTGATGCGGGTGGAGCGCTCGCCCGTGCGCACGCGCACGCGATCTTCACCTAGGTAGCGGCCGAAGGTCTCCTCCGAGTAGCTGCTGGCGAACACCATATCGGCGATACCTCTTAGCTCTCGTAGGTCGCCTTCGTCCCGGCGTGCGAGGGCGGCTACTACGTCATCGACGATCTGCGTGTACAGTGCCTCGTAGGGATCGACCCGACGCAGGCGGGCGGTCTCCGAGACGTCAGCTTCCTCTACGCGAATCTTGTAGATGTCGTTCAACCACTCGCGCTGGGAGATGTCCATCACCTGTACCTGCAGGTGAAAGTCCTCGCTGTTCGAGCGCATGATGCGTCCAATCACGTACAGCTCGCCGATCGCTTGCGAGGACGGTGCCACGCGCACCTTCTCGAACAGGCCCGTATCGCGCAGGGCATCGCGCAGATCGGCGGCGATCAGGTTGGCTTCCGTGCGTCGGATCTCATCGAACACCTGATCCCACTTCTCGTCCTTGTGGTAGGGCTTCGGCGGATCGCCGTCGAGGCCGGGATCGAACACGGGGATCACGACGCTGAGCGGCGTGTTGGTTGCAATCGACGTGCGCTCCGAGCGCGCCTGACCGGTCTGCGGATCGTAGGCGGAGGAGCGGGACGGGCCGACATCTGCGAGGGCCACGGTGCTGCCCGCGGTGAGCAGCAGGCCGAGCATCCAGCGGTGGGGAGCAAGGGGATTCACGCTTACCTCCTCTCGGCGAGAGAGCGAATGAGAAACATAGGTGACTTGGCGCCCCTACGGCTTGGTCGCCTGGTCGAGCGTCTCCGCGCGCACGAGCGGATCCGGATGGGTCTGGAACCAGCTGGCAAATCGCCCGGCGCTGCCGTTGGCTTGTGCCAATTTGGTGAGTGCGCTGACCCCAGCCTTGGGGTTCAAGTGAAGCACTTCCAGCAGCTTCTGACCGAAGCGGTCCGCTTCGAGTTCCGCACTGCGACCAAAGTGAAGTTCAAGGGCGCCAAGGCCGGAGTTAAGGCCCGGGCCCGCCGCCGGAAGACCGAGAAGGCTGGCGGCGATGCCGGCGAGATTCCGCGTCTGTTGGCGACGCATCGAAGCCATGCCGTGCTCCTTCACCACGTGGGCGATCTCGTGGCCGATGACGAACGTCAGCTCATCATCATCGAGCAGTTGCATCAGGCCGGCGAACACGCGCACCTCCCCGTTGGGGAAAGCGAGGGCGTTGACCTGGGGGGCAAGGTACACGCGGTAGTTCAGCGGGTAGCCATTGACCTCGCCCAAGTGGGTCACCACCTGGGCCAAGCGCCGATCCAGCTCGCTGCCCACGGGTGCCACGCCGAGCTGGGCATCGAGGGCTGCGATCTGGCGCTCGATTGCCTGGTCACTGCTCGCCTGCAGTAGCAGGGCCGCGCGCAGGGCGTCGCCCACCGCGGCAGACGCTGCGCTCGCGCTCATCAACCCCAGGAGCACGAATGCCCACGGGCTGGCCTGGCGCAGGCGATTCCGGCTGGCCAGGCGCCTTCGCGGGGCGATGCATTGGAGGCGAAGTAGTGGCATGAGCTTCCTGGAGAAGTTTCCGCACGGCCGCTTTGGTTTCAACGGACGAGAGCGCCGTCGGTGCACCGCTCGCAGCGCGGCCTGCAGCGCCAGCCGCCTATCCTCGATAGTTCCAATAATTCAGTATGTTAAATCGATTGCAAGAAGCACTTGCACCTAGCGCGCCTTTTGCGCAATGTGTTTGAAAAATAACCACGATCCTCAGGATCGGAGCACTCGGAACTCGTTTACCTGGCGCCCCTCGACGGGCGTCGTAGGAGCTCATCTCCATGAATCTGCACCTCAAGACACTCGCCGCCGCCGCGGCGCTGCTCGGCGCCGCTGCTACACACGCCACCACTGTCGAATTCAACTTCGCGGACGGCCTTGGCAATCGCGAAGGCACTGCACCGGTAACCTATACAGACGGTGGGATCATCCTGACGGCAGAAGGTTTCGCCGGCGAGGAAGCCCGGATTGTTCACATCAACGGCGATACGGGCCTCGGCGTCGTGGGCAACACGCCTGCATTTGAGGGCAATCGTATCGGCCCAGGCGAGTCGCTGCTGTTCACCTTCTCACAGCCTGTATCTCTCGACCGGCTGATCGCCTTCGACGAGATCAGCATCACCACCCCGCTGTTCTTCGCGATCCTGGTGGATGGTGTGCAAGCGGGGGTCTTCGACCTGACTGAAGACGTCGTGAACATAGTGAGCCTCGACGTGAGCAGCGTTGGCGTAGGCACCACCTTCCAGATCGTGGGCCTATCCGGTGACGAGGGCTTCCGGGTCACGGCATTACGGGCGGCCACGGTGCCCGTGCCGCCGGCGCTCGCCCTGTTCGCTGGCGCCTTGATGCTAACCGGGGCTGCCCGTCGCCGCCGCGCGTAGGCCCAGTCACCTCAAACCCTTTCTCAAAGGCGCGCAGCGTGAGCTGCGCGCCTTTTCCGTACCTGACGCCCCTAAATGCGGTCGCAATGACCGCGGTTTCCAGCGACTTGATTCCCATCTCTTGCTGCGGTGCAATAGGATCTGGTGGGCGCTACACGCGCGCTCTGGAGTTCTTGAGGAGAGTGCAATCCCATGACTTCCCCCTATGCAGCTGCTCGTGTCGCCATCGGTCAGCTTTCCGTCGTCAGCGAATGGCGCGATTTCATCGACCGGGAGGCCCTACCGGGCACGGGCATCGCCGCCCCCGAGTTTTGGCGTGGGCTCGAGCAGCTCATCGCCGAGCTGGCGCCGCGCAACAGGACGCTCCTCGATCAACGTGATGAGCTGCAGGAGCGCCTCGATCGCTGGCATCGGCAGCACCCTGGCCGGCCCGACCCGACCGCCTACCGGCGGCTGCTCGAGCAGATCGGCTACCTGGTGCCCTCGCCGGCGCCATTCACGCTGGGTACGCACCACATCGACCCGGAAGTGGGAGATGTGCCCGCGCCGCAGCTGGTGGTGCCCATCACCAACGCGCGCTACGCCCTCAACGCTGCCAACGCTCGCTGGGGCTCGCTTTACGACGCCCTCCATGGCACGGATGCCCTGCCCGAGGATGGGGGCGCGCAACGCGGCGACGGCAGCTACAACCCGGTGCGCGGTCAACGGGTGATCGCCTACGTGAGGGCGTTTCTCGATCAAACCTTCCCGCTCACGGACGGCAGTCACCGCGACGCCACCGCTTACACGCTGCGCGACGGTGCGCTCACCATACACCTTGCTGACAAGGCGCAGGCGGGCCTTACGAACCCCGCCCAGTTCGCCGGCATCGCGGGCCCGGCCGACCACCCCGACGCGGTGCTCCTGCGCCACCACGGTCTGCACGTTCACCTGAAGATCGATCGCGACCATCCGATCGGTCGCGACGACCCAGCGGGCATCGCTGACGTGCACCTGGAGGCTGCCCTCACCACGATCCTTGACCTAGAGGACTCGGTAGCTTGCGTGGACGCGAACGACAAGGTCCACGCCTACCGCCATTGGCTAGGGCTGATGCGCGGCGACCTCACTGCCACCTTGCACAAGGGCGGTAGATCCTACGAGCGCCGCCTCGCCGCCCCGCGCCACTACCGAGATGCCGAGGGCAAGGCCTTCAGCCTGTCCGGCCGAGCCCTGCTCCTGGTGCGCAATGTCGGTCACCTCATGCTGGATGACTCGGTGCTGGACGCTCACGGCGAGCCCGCCCCCGAGGGCCTGCTGGATGCGCTGGTCACCGCGCTCATCGGCATCCATGACCTGCGAAGAGCACCGCAGGATCAGGCCCTGCGCAACAGTCGCGCCGGCAGCATCTACTTGGTGAAGCCGAAGATGCACGGCCCGCAAGAGGTCGCCTTCGCCAACACCATGTTCGATCGGGTGGAGGATGTGCTGGGTCTCGACCGGTACACGCTCAAGATGGGCATCATGGACGAGGAGCGTCGCACCTCCGCCAACCTCAAGGCCTGTCTCTACGAAGCGCGCCATCGCCTGTTCTTCATCAACACCGGCTTCCTCGATCGCACGGGCGATGAGATCCACACCAGCATGGAAGCTGGGCCGGTGGTCGACAAGGCGGCGATGAAGCACGAGCCCTGGATCGGGGCCTACGAGGATTCTAATGTGGATGTGGGTCTGGCCTGCGGGTTACCTGGCCGGGCGCAGATTGGCAAGGGCATGTGGGCAATGCCCGACCTGTTGGCGCAGATGCTGAAGGAGAAGATAGGCCATCTGGAGGCGGGCGCCAGCACGGCTTGGGTGCCCTCCCCAACGGCGGCTACCCTGCACACGCTCCACTACCATCGGGTCGACGCGCGGGCTCGCCAGGCGCAGCTCGCTAAGCGGGCGCCCGCATCGCTCGATCGCCTGCTCACGCTACCGCTAGCAGACCCCTCCTCGTGGAGTGACGCCCGGCGCCAGCGCGAGCTTGACGACAACGTGCAGAGCATCCTCGGCTACGTCGTGCGTTGGGTGCACCAGGGTATCGGCTGCTCGAAGGTGCCGGATATCGACAACGTCGGCCGGATGGAGGATCGCGCCACCCTGCGCATAGCGAGCCAGCTGCTCGCCAACTGGCTACGCCACGGGGTGCTCAGCGAAGCCGAGGTGCGCGACAGTCTCCGGCGCATGGCCGCTGTGGTGGATGAGCAAAACGCCGGCGACCGCACCTACGTGCCGCTAGGGCCCGAGCCCATTGAGAGCGAGGCCTTCCAGGCGGCCAGCGATCTGATTCTGCTTGGCCGCGAGCAACCTAACGGCTATACGGAACCGCTCCTGCACAGCTACCGGCGCGCCTTTAAGGAGCGTGTTCGCGGCGAGCGCGATGGCGTCGCCACAGGGTCCGCGTAACACCGATCAAGCTGATCGTGAGCCAACAGATCTCGATCACGAAGGACGAGAGGTTGAAGGTGTTGCTCAGGGAGACGAGGATGAGAACAGCCCCTACGGCGTTTAGGCTGCCGTAGGTGACCGAGGTCGCGCCGAGGCGCCCGAGCTGCACCATAGCGTAGGTGAGCAGCACCAGCATCACGCCGAGGTTGCCCACGAAGTCGAACCACGTGTAGGTCACCAGCTCATCCGCCTTTCATCGTTATAATCCGCCGTGCCCAAGCGTTCCCGAGGAGACCGACGCCGCCATGTCCCCCACCGACTTTAGCGACCGCGGGGAGAACAATCTCTCCGTGATCTTGCAGAGCCTGGACCCTGCCCTTCGCCACGGCGAATACGTGTTCTGCACCTTGCCCGGCGCGGCCTACGGCGACCACGCCGACATGGAGCCCATCGCCTCCTGCTGGGAGCGCGAGGGCCTTACGCTGGTGGTGCCCCGCCAGGCTGCTGATGCGAAGGGCTTGCGCTACGCCAGCACCTACCGGGCCGTGAGTTTCGGCGTGCACTCGAGCCTCGACTCCGTGGGGCTCACGGCCGTGGTGACCGAGCGCTTGGCCGCCAAGGGCATCAGCGTGAATGTGATCGCCGGCTACTTCCACGATCATCTGTTCGTGCCCACGAGTAGCGCCGAAGCCGCCCTCGCCGCCCTCCATGAACTCAGCGCCACCGGTGCATAGCTCCCACGGTCGGTGCGGTTTACGGCTCTTGGCGCCCTCGCGCGGACACCCGCGCACAACCCAGGCCAGGCACCTGCGGCTAGCTCTTCATTGAGGACAGCTTGGCCAGCAGGCCCGTAACGCGGAAGTGTTGATCGACGTAGGCCCCTAGGCGGGCGCGCCGCGCATCCCGCGGCTCATCGTTCAGCTGCCCTAGGTAGTTCTGAATGGCCTGGGCGATCTCGCCCGCATCGACGCCGGCGACCCATGCGCCTGCTTCAGCCTCTCGCAGCACCTGCGCCACCTCGCTGTCCTCATCGCAGATGCTGAACACGGGCACACCGGCAGCGATGAGGTTCGGTAGCTTCGAGGGGAATGCCCCGGCACCGGTGCCCGGCGCTTGCGGGAGCACCTGAAGGGTCGAGCGCGCGTAGAGCTCCAGCAGCTGTGCCTCCGGCACTAGGGCGTGAAAGCGTAGCCGCTCGTGGTGGCTGGGTTGGCGACGGAGCGCCTCGAACTGGGGGCCCGCGCTGAAGATGTGGCACACCACATCGGCCTCGGCGGCGGCCAATTGCTCGAACACCTCGACCAGCACGCCAGGCATCTGTTTCTCGCCCAGGGCACCCGAGTAGACCACGTGGCGCTGCGCGGTTGGCATCTCGCCGGCAAGGGCCGAGTTGGAGGCGGTCAGCTCACTCAAGGTCTCGAAGGGGTACGCCACCTCGATGCGCTCGCGCCCCACGCCGTAGCGTTCTACGATGGCCTCGCGCATGGCGCTGGACAGGGCGATTAGTCGATCGCACCGGCCCAGGACTGCCCGCTCGATGCGCCCGACCAGGGCCGCCACCCAACGCCGGCTGCGGCCCGTGGCCGAAGTGGCCATGATGCCGTACAGGTCGTGCACCACTGCGATCACCTGCCCCCTGCGCTTACCCAGGAGCAGCGGGAGGGCGAACAGCACGGGCGGCAGCACGAGGATGACGCGGTGGGCGCGAGTGCGTCGCTCGTGGAGTCGCCGCGTTGTGTGCCATGCGTACCACAGTTCCAGCACGAGTCGCCGAGGCACGTTCGAGCGGGGGTAGCGCAGGCCCGCCCCGCCGCGCTCGATGACCATCCCCACTTCCTGCGCGTCGCTCTGCGAGGCGACCCAGTCGGGGTAGAGGGGGTGGGAGCAGATGACGCGCACTCGGTGACCCGCCGCGACCAGGCCGCGGGCGAGGTGTGCGTTGTACCTGCCGGTGGAGATCGGCTCGGGAGCGAAGAAGGGCGATAGGAGGAGCACGTCCTCGTCGGGCGGGGTGTCCTGAGCGCTCAAGGGCGGGCTCGCGTGTCAGTCGCGGAAGTCCGATTGATGCTCGCAGAACCAGGCGTAAGTGCTGCGCACGCCCTCGCGCAGGGAGATCTTCGCCTGCCAGCCGAGCGTGTGCAGGCGGCTCACGTCCAGGAGTTTGCGCGGCGTGCCGTCCGGCTTGGTCGTGTCGTAGAAGATGTCCCCCTCGAAGCCCACCACCTCACGCACCAGCGCGGCGAGCTCGCCGATAGAGACATCCTCACCCACGCCCACGTTCACCAGCTCCTCGCCGTTGTACTGCTGCATGAGGTGAGCGCAAGCGTCGGCCAGATCGTCTACGTGGAGGAACTCGCGGCGCGGCGTGCCCGTGCCCCACACGGTTACGGTTCGCTCGCCCGCTTCGCGCGCCTCGTGGAACTTTCGAATCAGGGCAGGCAGCACGTGGGAGTTTGCCAGGTTGAAGTTGTCGCCAGGGCCGTAGAGGTTGGTGGGCATCAGGGAGATGGCGTTGAAGCCGTGCTGGCGACGGTAGGCCTGGCACATCTTGATACCTGCGATTTTGGCGATGGCGTACCACTCGTTGGTCGGTTCAAGCTCACCGGTGAGCAGGTACTCTTCCTTCATCGGCTGCGGTGCGTACTTCGGGTAGATGCACGAGGAGCCTAGGAAGACGAGTTTGGTGGCACCGTGGCGGTGGGCCGCGTCGATCACGTTGTTCTGGATCACCAGGTTGTCGCGGATGAAATCGGCCGGGTAGGTGTTGTTGGCGTGGATGCCGCCCACCCTGGCGGCAGCCAGGATCACAAACTCGGGCTGCTCGCCGGCGAAGAACAGGTCCACGGCGCGCTGATCGGTGAGGTCGAGCTCGGCGCGGGTGCGGGTGATCAACGCCTCGCAGCCGGCCTGCTGCAGGCGCCTCACGATGGCGCCACCGACCAAGCCTCGGTGACCGGCCACAAAGATACGCGACTTGGCAGTGGCCGCTGAAGCTGGGGGAGGTGTGCTCATGGTTGGGTTACTCGCGGAAGTCCAGGGGGCGGTAACCGTGGTTCTTGATCAGTTCGTCCCGTTCGGCGCGCTCAAGATCTGAGGCCACCATCTCCTGCACCAGTTCGGCGAAGGTGCAGCGCGGCGCCCACCCAAGCTTCTCCTTAGCTTTGGAGGGGTCGCCGAGGAGCGTCTCCACCTCGGTTGGCCGGAAGTAGCGCGGGTCGATGGCGATGATCGGCGTGCCTGTAGTGGCGTCGATGCCCTGCTCGTCGAGGCCGCTGCCTTCCCAGGCGATTTTCATCCCCAGGCGCTCCGCTGCGCGCTCGACAAACTCGCGCACGGAGTACTGGTGGCCGGTGGCGATGACGAAGTCCTCGGCCTGTTCCTGTTGCAACATTAACCACTGCATCTCCACGTAGTCGCGGGCGTGGCCCCAATCGCGCTTGGCGTCTAGGTTGCCTAGGTGCAGCTGGTCCTGGAGGCCGAGCTTGATGCGGGCTAGGGCGCGGGTGATCTTGCGGGTAACGAAGGTCTCGCCGCGGATCGGTGACTCGTGGTTGAAGAGGATGCCGTTGCATGCGTAAAGGCCGTAGGCCTCGCGGTAGTTTACGGTGATCCAGTAGGCGTAGAGCTTGGCGACCGCGTAGGGCGAGCGTGGGTAGAAGGGCGTGGTCTCAGTCTGCGGGATCTCCTGAACTTTGCCGTAGAGCTCGGAAGTGGAGGCCTGGTAGAAGCGCGTCTTCTCCTGCAGGCCGAGGATGCGAATGCCCTCTAGGATCCGCAGGGGGCCGATGGCGTCGGCGTTGGCCGTGTATTCGGGCGTCTCGAAGGACACGGCGACGTGGCTCTGGGCCGCCAAGTTGTAGATCTCATCGGGCTGCACCTGCTGCATCACGCGGATGAGGTTTGTGGAGTCCGTGAGATCGCCGTAGTGAAGGATGAAGCGGCGGTCCGACTCATGGGGCTCTTGGTAGAGGTGATCCACGCGCTCGGTGTTGAAGGACGAGGCGCGGCGCTTTACGCCGTGCACTTCGTAGCCCTTATCGAGCAGAAATTCGGCCAGGTAGGCGCCGTCCTGTCCGGTGACGCCGGTGATCAACGCCCGCTTGTTCGTCATCTGCTGCCCTTGCCGCAACGCCCATGAGGGCGCGTATTGTGCCGCGCTGGCCCCATCGGCGCCAATGTACTGCAGCGCAGACGTGCACCGGAAATCAGGGGTGTGTCGTCGACCGCGGGGGGTGGCACATCGGCGCGTCGAGCGGCGAGAGCGCCGGCCAGCCAGGCGGGCCCTGCGCGAGTGCGTGCTGAGGGGGCTGAGCGAGATCAGCGGGGGTATGTGACAGCAGCGGGGCGGCGGTGCCCGCCAGCACGGCACTGCCGAGCACCACCATCACCCATCCCGTGGCCGTAGCCACGGGGCCCGCCTTGCGCAGGCCTGTCGCGAGGCCGCCAGCGACGCCCACGCCCAGCATGGCGGGCAGGGTGCCGATGCCGAAGGCCAGCATCATCGCGGCGCCACCGCTCGCCTTGGCGGTGGCGGCCGCTACCAGCAGCATCGAGTAGGACTGGCCGCAGGGAAGCCAGCCCCAGAGCAAGCCGAGCGTGGCGTGGCGGGGCAGGTTGGAACCGCCAGCGCGCGGTGGACCGGTCTCGAGCCGTTGCAGCAGGTTGGGGGCAACACGGCGCAGCAGATGCAAGGCGGCGCGCTCCGGCCAGCTGAGCCAGTGCCAGCGCAACATCAGGCGCAGGCCCACGAGTATCAGCAAGATGGCGCTTACGGCCCGCAAGGCCAGGCCCGCGGGCATGCCGGCGGCCACCAGCGGCGTCAGTTGATCCGTGGAGTAGCCGAGGACAGCGCCTAGCGTGCCTGCGATCGCGCCGGCCACGCCGTAGCTGGTGATGCGCCCTGCGTTGTAAGCGATGCGCGGGGCCAGGGTGCGGCGCCAGGTGGCGCAGCCTGCGCAGCGTTGTGGGGCGCCCAGGCTGGGGCCGGCGGCGATGGCACCGCACATAGTCAAGCAGTGGCCAGCGCCGAGTAGGCCCACCAGAAGTGCCGCGACCAGGCCGAACTCCATCATCGGCGGTTTCCCTGGGAGGGCAGCGATGGGTCGTAGGGTCGGTAGGGCACGGGCATGGCGGGAAGGGTGCCTAGGACGAGGGCCACGGCAGGGTAGCAATGATCGCCGTGCCTAAGATCCGTGGAAGATACCTACGCGAATACGTTCCCAGATCAGCGACCTGCGATTTGCTAATCCCGACAGGAGGGCACGATGCAAGCTCGACACGACATCCGATTCCGCTCCCGACTGCTGTGGCCCCTCGCCGCTGCCCTGGGGCTAAGCCACGCCCTGCCCACCGCCGCCGCTACCATCGGGGGTGATGCACACAACGCTATGTTCGACGCCGGCTCATTCGGCCACGACGGCGGCACCTACACCTGGGAGGAGCTGACTGAGCTCATTCCGGACCTGAAGGAAGGACGGCTAGAGGCGAAACCCATCGATGAGGCAGACGAGACGGGCGTGCCGATGATCTGCGAACGCCGTCCCGAGATCGGTACGCGCTTGGCCAAGCGTGAGTGCTACACGCTCGAGCAGTATGTGCGCAAGGAGTGTTCCCTAGGGGTGCGCACGATCCGGGTGCCCCACTGGTGCCAGGCGTTCCTGCCCGGGGGGTAGCGCTCGGGTCGGCGGACCGTCTGGGTAGTTTAGGCTCGGTCCAGGCAAGTTAAGGCGTTAGTATCGCGACCCCGGAGCATAGGCCTCCATCGGTCAAGGAGAAGGACCATGTCGTTGCGTTACACCCTCGCCGCCCTCGGCGTTGGCGCCCTGCTCGCGCCGCTGACCCCCGCGTTGGCGGATCACCATGAGGACGCGCAAGCGTCGAGCGCCGCCGAAGCCGCCGTGATGCAGGCCATGCAGCGCGCTGCAGCCGTGAGTGCGCCGCACCGCCGCCTGGCCGAGATGGCGGGCACTTACGAGGCCACCATGAACAGCTGGGGCGACCCCGAGGCCCCGCCGATGGAGAGCACCCTTCAGGTGCGCCGGGAGATGACCATGGGAGGTCGCGTGCTCGAGGAGCACTGGACTGGCCAGGTCATGGGCATGGACTTCCACGGCATGGGCCGTACCGGTTACGACAACGTGACGGGTCGCTACTGGAGCACCTGGACCGACAACAACTCAACGGGCCTGTTCGTCTCCTATGGCGACTGGAACGAAGAGAAGGGCATGTTCGTGTTCCACGGCGATGCTATCGACCCCGTGGGCGGCGGCAAGATCCCCTCGCGCATGATCTCCACCTTTCCGGATGAGAACTCCGAGACGATGACCATGTTCCAGGAGATGGGCGGTCAGGAGATGAAGACCATGGCCGCGCGGATCGTGCGTTCGCGCTGAGCGCGGTGACCGGTGTTGCTCGGTGCCCAGCGATGAGGGCACCGAGCAGAGCGGTTTCCGCGCCCGAGATGCGCGACGCGCGTTAGCGATCGACGGTACTGCCGAAGAACATCATCACCTTGTCGTTGTTGCTGCCGTCTACTACCAACGGCGGGAGAGGGAGCTTCCCTGTGCGCGTTCAAGACCACACCACCTGTCGAGACCACCGGCCCACGTGCGGATCGTTGGCGCTTGCCGTGCGGCTAGCGCTTAGCGCAACAGGGACATGCGTAGCGCTGCCGCTAGCGCCCGCTGATGCGGCCGAGCCGTTCCCGACAACCCTCGAACTCGCCGACCTGCAAGGGGTCAACGGTGCGACCGGAGATCTGGGGGGCTTTCTGTTCGGTGACACCGAGGACCTTGCCGGTGTCCGCGTTGAGGGTGTCGGAGACATCAATCGGGACGGTAAGGATGACGTCGTCGTGCTGACGTCCAGGGGCAGCGCATACGTGGTGTTCGGGGCGGCGGCAGGCAGCGGGCCGGATATCGATTTGGCTGCCCTGAGACCTGAGAACGGAGGAGATGGGGAGGATGGCTTCGTCGCCTCACCGCTAAGCGCCTCGCGGCAATCGGCAGCCGCTGGGGGTGTCGATGTGAACGGCGATGGCGTAGCGGATTTTATCCTCGGCGACGGATATAGCGATGTCGATGGCCGGGCGCTTGCAGGGATCAGCTATCTGGTGTTCGGCCGTGCCGATGGTTTCGGTGCCTCGCTCGATCTGAACGCGCTGCGTGAGGAACACGATGGCGATGGCAGCACAGGCGTGGTCTTGAAGGGCGGAGTGCAGGATCTCGCCGGCACGGATGTTGCGCTGATTCGTGATGTTAACGGTGACGATATCAACGATGTCTTGATCTGCGCAGACGGTAGCACGACTGCCTACGGGGAGTTCGCCGGTCGCGCTTATCTGCTGTTCGGGCAGATCGACGGCATGGATCCTGAGGTGGATCTTACGGACTTGCTCATCGTCAACGGCGGCGATGGCTCCCGCGGTATGGTGATCAACTTCGAACTGCCGGGCGAAGGAGGCTTCATCCGATGTGCCGGTGCTGGGGATGTAAATGGTGATGGCGCCAACGATGTGATCATCGGCTCTCGCGGAGGTCCGCCGGATCCAGAGCGGGAGACTGGCGGTCGCGCGATCGTCGTGTTCGGTAGCGATGAGTTGGCGGCGGAGCTGAACGTAGGAGAGCTCCTGCCAGAGAATGGCGGCGGGGGCGAGGAGGGGTTCGTACTGACCGGTGCTCGGCCGAATGATGCCGCAGGCAGCGCTGTCGCCGGTATCGGTGACCTCAATGGCGACGGCGTAGATGACGTTGCGGTTGGCGCGCAGGGCGCCAACTACGGCGCCGGAGAGGTCTACGTGCTGTTTGGCAAGCAGGAGCCCTTTGATCCCCAGGTAGAGCTCGCCAACCTATTGCCAGAATTCGGTGGAGACGGTAGCGCCGGCTTCGTCGTCAGCGGCAGTGATGTTGGAGACTCCGTGGGGGCGTCGATCGATGGCGTGGGCGACGTCGATGGTGATGGGCTTGATGATCTGCTGGTGAGTGGGGTGTACTCGCCCGGCGGGAGGAGTCGCGCTGGCAGCGGCTATGTTCTCTACGGTTCCACGCGTCCATTCGCGGCCGTGCTAGAGCTGCTGAGCCTGAGGGAAGAACAGGGCGCTGATGGCAGCCGCGGTTTCGTGATGAACGGTGCCGATGCGGGAGATCTGGCAGGCAGCTCCCTGGCTCGATCGGGTGACGTCGACGGTGACGGCACTGCTGATCTCATCATCGGCGCCCCAGGCGCAGGGCAGGCGGAGCGACCCGAGTCAGGGGAGGCCTACGTCGTGTTCGGTCGCCGCGCCAGCGTTGCTGGTGAGATCACTGGCTTCGATTTGGCCACCAGCGTGTGTCTCAATCGCTCGAGCGGTCAGCTCGTGTCCGAGCTGTTCCCGGAGAACACGTTCACGGCACGCTGGGATTGCGAAGCGCTCGGCCTAGCGGCCGATCCAGAAGACGCCCTCACCCTGTTGGCGCAAGGCACCTTGAGGATAGACGTACCCGCCGTATCCGGTCGCGTGCTCGGCGCGCAGGCAGGGGCGCGCGTATTGTGCCTCAATCGCACGGCAGATCGCCTGTTCACTACGGTCACGGACCTGGGCGGGCGTTGGCAGTGCGCGGCGCCAGCTCTGGAGTTTGCGCCGGGAGACACGGTGGCGGTGAGGATCCAGGGCACTAGACGTTAGCTTGTTGCCATCGTGCCGCGGATCCGCGGCGCCCGGGGTCGTCGAGAAGCGAACCCAGCGAGTGGCGACACGATAACCACTCGCCGGGTTCTTCTCGCCAGCGGCTTCGGCGACATCCCTGTCTGCCGGCGGGAGCTACTGGCAAGCCGTGGAGCCCGCCGGGTGCTCAGCCGCGGCGCAGCTTGGACCCGACATCGCGTGCGGTCCTTCAACCAAGAGTGGCGTCGTCACCGATGATCTTGTGTCAAAGGGGACACACGAGGCTGATCGATGATGTCCAATCCGCCGTGCCCGTCCCTCCTAGAGGATGGGCGCTAAGCGAGGGGGCTTGTCTCGACCTTGGCGTTCAACCAGAAGAACACAAGGAGACAGCTATGGACCTCAATCATCAGTTGCCGCGCCTGCGCTCGATCGGCGCTGGCCTCGCCCTGCTGCTGGGAGTGGCGTTGGGAGCATCGCAGGCGTTGGCTCAAGAGCGGGACCTCACCTTTCGCATCAGCGGAACCCTCAACGGAGAGTTCTTGCAGTCGGCACCGTTTAGGGTGCCGATACGAATCGACGATGTCGGCGATCCCGATACGGGCACTGACATCATCGTCACCGGTACGCTGCCGGATCCGGAGCAGATCTTCCCGGGCGCATCCGTCCCCTTGGAGTTTGTGCAGCGGATCATCCAGCCGCCGCTCGACTACATTCCACCGATCTTCTGCGCCATCATCTGCCAGGATCCACTCGAGCTGGACCCGTGCGCGCAGTTCTGCGTCAACCCCACCCCAAACGACTCGCCTGAGGGGATCGATGAGGTTTTCGTGGCTCGCTTCGACAACGGCGATGTACACCTGGGCATCACGGACTTTCAGTTCGAGGAGGGCGTGGTGAGCTACCAGTTCAACGCCCGCTTCCAGTCTGCGGCGCCGAACTTCACCACGGTCGGCGTGATCGACTTCCCCGCCACGCGGGAGCCGGGTGCGCCCATTCGCCCCGCGGGAGACCTGACCGTGAGCACGGATGACGGTGCAACCACGCGCAAGCTATTCGATGGCCTGGTGACCATGAAGAACCGCGATGCCATCTTGGTGTCTGGGTTCACCAAGGGCGTCACCGTGAGCTTCGATGGCCTGGATTTTCGGATCTCCGCCGATATTCGGGATACGGCTGAGGGCTTCACCCTGCTGCCACCGAATCCCGGGGAGGCGGGCCAAGCCAATGACTTCACCACGATCGACGGCAGCTTGGGCAGCCAGGTGGCGCTCTACTTCGGTACCAGCGAAGGGGAGTCCGCCGTGGTGGTTGGTGCGTGCAGTACGAACTTGCTGATGGACAACGCGCGCCTGTTGGGATTGGGCGGCGATGCGAATCTCGACGGCGTTGTCACCATCACGCGCAACGTTCCCGAAGCGGCATCGGACCAGACCCTCCTGTTGCAAGCGCTCGATCTGTCGGACTGCGATACGTCCAACTTGGTCATCAACACCTTTTGAGCGCTAGTGGGCTCTCCGCAGCAGAGTTGGCTGCGGAGGGTCTGCGCTGCTTGATCGCTGCAACGCGCAGGAGAGTACGTCGACGCGAACAACGGCACCGGGTCCGGTGCAGACACCCCCGACGCCAGCATGCGAAATTTAGGCGCCTCGTCGCACTTACTGACGAGGTGCCTAGCAGGTTCGCTGTTGGCCGCAACCGTCGCTAGGATCGTAACAGTCTCCCCTGTGCTGGAGCGGTCCATGTCTGATCCGGAAGATCCCATCATCGGCGAGGTCGCAAGCGTGCTCGCCACGTGGTCGCCCGAGGACCGGGTGGCGACGGAGCGCCTGTGGCGAGTGCTGCAGCCGATCGTACGCGCTCGTGCCCACGCCGCGCTCCAACGAAATCTGCGGCCGAGAGATCTCGATACCACCGCGCTGTTCCACGAAGCGTTTATTAAGCTGCAGCAGTACGGCAAGCGGCCGAACAACACCAACCATCTGCTCGCCCTGTGTTCCTGGGCGATCGACAAGGTGCTCAAGCGCGAGTACGAGCGGATGAAGAGCTTGCGCTCCTCGGGCGGCCCGGCGCACCAGCAGGAGTTCTGCGAAGAGCTCCACGGCGCCAGCGCACCCAGCACGGACGAGCTGGTGTTGCACGCCCAGTGCTGGCAACGGCTAGAGGCCCTGGATGAGCGCCAGCATGCCGTGGCCATCCAGCGCCTATGGTTCGACCGCACCTGGAAGCAGATTGGACAGGATCTCGGCATCGATGAGAGTACGGCGCGGGCAGACTTCAGCAACGCCATGCTGTTGATTCGCACCCTATGTCAGCAGCGGGGGGGCGATGCCTCGCAGAGGACAGGGTCTGCCTAGGAGGCCTTGCAAAGGACGGGTTCATGGATATCTCCCCGATCACCTGGAAACAGGTCTGCTCCCTCCTGGATGAGTATCGCGAGGATCCCACCGAGGAGAAGCTTGCCGCACTGCGGTCACAGGATCTTGCTGACGAGGTGCGCAAGCTGTTCGACGACTGCGTCGTGGGGATTGTCCAGCTCGAGCAGGTGACGGATGCCCCGGCCATGCTGGGGCCTTACCGGTTGCTCGAACGGCTGGATCAAGGCGGCATGGCCGACGTGTTTCTCGCCGAGCGCGGCGACGGCCAATTCGAGCAACAGGTGGTGATCAAGCGGCCGCGCGTCGCCTTCGATGAGGCGCTGACGGCTCTCTTTGAACGTGAACGCCAGCTAATCGCGGACTTTAGTCATCCGCACCTGTGTCGGTTCCTGGACGGTGGTGTCGGCGCGGATGGCCAGCCCTACTACGTGATGGAGTACGTGCAGGGCCTGCCCATCGACCGTTACGTGCAAGAGCGTCGACTCGACGTGCCAGGCATCGTGAGCTTGATTCGCGATGTTGGTGAAGCGGTGGCCTACGCGCACAGTCGCGCGGTCCTCCATCGCGATCTCAAGCCCAGCAACGTGCTGATCACCGAGGATGGCCAGGCGAAGCTGATGGACTTCGGCATCGCCAAGTCATTGCATCAACCGGTCGATGGCGACGAGGCCCTCAGCCTGCGCTACGGCCAGTATTGCACGCTCGCGTACGCGGCGCCGGAGCAGCTCGATTCGGCGCAGTCGCGGGTTGAGACGGACGTGTACCAGCTTGCCCTGGTGCTCTACGAGTTGCTCACGGGCGCCGCGCCGTACGGTGAGCAACCAAGCGCCGCAACGGTGCTGGCGAACGTCCAGCGTGGGCTAACCGCGCCGAGCGCCAAGGCTCTGTCATCGGCTTCGGCCAGCTTTGACGTGCGCGAACGGTCGCGCGCGTTGCGGGGGGACCTGGACGCGATCCTATTGACGGCGCTGCGGCCCGTGCCGGAGACCCGCTTTCGAAGCATGGCGCAGTTCCTAGCCAACCTGGATCAGTACCTCATGGGACGGTCCGTATCGGCGCGACAGGGCAACACGGCCTACCGGGTTAGAAAGTGGGTGGCTCGCCACCGTGCGCCCGTGGTGAGCGCCGCTGTAGTAGCTGCCGTAGGTTTAGGTGCTGCGGTCTCGGTGATGCAGCAGTCTCGTGAGACGCAGCGCGCCGAGCTCGTTCGCGACACCACGTTGCAGCTGATCAGCGGAATGTTCGAGGCGAGCGATCCCAACGCCGCGGTCTCCACGCTCGCCGATGGGCGAGTGGTGGTGGACGCAGCCGCCCTCCTGAGCGGCGCGGAGCAGGAGCTGACCACCCGTCAGTGGCCCTCGTTGGCGGTGGCCGATGAGGTCATCAACGCCTTGGGGCGCGCGGCACGTTCCCTCGGCCTGTTCGAAGCCTGCATCAACCTCTCAGGCCGTGTGGAGAGCTTTGGTGCCCGCGTCAACGCGGCGCGCTGCATGGTCGAGCTCGATCGCTTGGACGACGCCGAGGCTCGTATAGGTGCCGCCCTCGCCAGCGATCGCTCGCGAAGTGACTTAGTGTTACTCGCACAGGCCCACAACGTGCTCGGCAATGTCGCGTATCTACGACGTGATACCAAGCGCGGCCGTCAAGAGTTCTCAAAGGCCCTACGGGGGTTGGACGATGCTTCGCCCGCAAGTTGTCGGGCACAAGCGGGCTTGGCGGGTATCGAACGCATTGCTAGCGAGCTCGAGGAAGCCGAGCGGTGGGGCCGCGCCACGGTCGCTTGCGCGCAGCGAGTGTACGGGGATCAACACTCCGAATACGCCAACGCGCTCATCTCCCTTGGTGGCGTTCTTGCCGAGCGCAGGCGCTTCACGGAGGCGCTGGATCTGTTCGGGCAAGCGCAGGCTATCCTGCAGGCGATTTTGCCCGAGACCCATGTCGACCACGCTTACCTATCGCGAAATATCGGAGAGGTGGCGGCTCGCATGTTCGATTACGCGTTGGCCGAGCGTCACTATCGTCATGCACTCGCCACCTTCGAGCGTACCATCGGCCGCGAGGAGCACCTTGAGATCGCCTGGACGCTTACCTACCTAGCGTCTGTCCTAGAGGCGACCGATCGCGCGGAGCAAGCGGTCGATCTGATGACTCGAGCTGAAGGTCTTGCTGTGAGTAGGCGGTTTGCTGTGGAGACTCAGGCTTTCATGCAAGCCCGCCTCGCCCGCGCCATGGGAGCGGCTGATGACCAGCGAGCGAGTGCGAAGTTCGAGCAGGCTTTAGCGCTTGAGAAGGGACAGGCAGACTTCCTACAAAACCACGCCCGCCTACACTATGCCGAGTATCTGAACGAGCGGTGCACGGATCCCCCACGCGCCCTCGTACTTGCCGAACGCGCGTATTCGTCCATGAGCAAACGCTATGGCGATACCAATACCACAGCCAACCAGGCGCGCGTGAGCTACGCTACCGCTCTCATTCAGGGTGGTCGGCCCGATGAAGGCGTGATGCACCTTCATCAGGCCGAACGGATGCTGCGAGTGCATTGGCCAGAAGATCATCCCATCTTCGAGCAGATCGAGCGTGTACGCAGCGCTATGGCGAGATGCCCAGTTCCCTCTCCTTAGGAGGGTCTGAGGTGTGGCCGCGGCTGTTCCCAACCCCGTCCGTCACCAGCCGTAGGATTGCTGCCGTTCTTGCCGTCGCTCGCGTGACGTCCCCGTAAGCGATCTGCAGCTCTCTCACAGCGGGCAGGTCCGCCGGCAAGGCGTAAAGCAAACGAGCGACCTGTTGCACGGCTCCTATCAGGGTCGCCGTATCTTCCTCGCACGGCTCAGTGAGCACGGGTAGCTCATGCAGCGGCGTAGGTGCGTCTGGATCAAGTTCCACGCCCGTGGCGGTTTGGCTGATCTCGAACACCTTTTCCGTGCTGCCTACAGTCTCCCGCGTAAAGTAGCGCGCGAACCCCCCAGTCAGCTGTTCCCGCACCATGTTCAAGGGAACACTCCAGCACGGCTCTGCCTCTGGGTTGGCTAGTTCAACGATCTCTCCATAGTCGTTCTTCACCACGTGGGTTACGTGGCAGTAGATCGTTGCATCGCGGTGATCAAAAACACTGCTCATTTTCATTTCCCTGAAGTCAAGTGTGACTGACCGTAGACGCCTCATTCTCCGATCGACGTCCTCCTCTACAGAAAATCCGAAGTCGCCGCCAAAAGCGGGATTTTCCCTCCGATCCCGCTTTCGCTACCGGATTCGGATTGATAGGACGGGGGCGGGCTCTCCCTTGTGAGGGCCGTATGTCGTCCTCGCCTAAGGGAGGTGACGACCGTGTCCGCAAGTACGTCGCAAGCCGTTAACAATCCGCCTATTTCTCCGCCTATCGCCGCGCCGATTGTCGACGCTGAACCGGGTGACTCGGTCGATTGGGGCCGCGTTTTCTTTTCGCTTTACGAGCAACTCGATGCGCGCGCGGAGCGGCGCTTTCGGTGGAGTCCGGACGGTGCTGCCGCGTTCGACTACGCGCTGTGTGCGCTCAGCGAAGATGGCTGGGCCATCTTGCGCAGCAGCTATCGGCAGGTTGGCGCGCCCGAGGCTTTTTTGGCCACCTGTTTTTATAGGCTACTAGAGAACTACGCCAGAGCAAAGATGGGGCGGCGCCGTCCCCCGGCCTGGGTGCAGCGGCGCGGCGCCCTGTGGGTTCGCGTGTTCAGCGCGCGTGTCCAGCACGAGCCAGACGAGGCGATCATCAAGCGTGTAAGCCGCGGCGATGAGGTCATCCAGGCAGAGGTGGTCGCGATCCTTCGCGAACTTAAGACAGCCGGGGCGGGCGCTGGCCCGCCTTGTGGGGAGGTACTGCTCGGCGTTCCCCTAGAGCTTGCTGTTCAGCACAAAGGCTTGCTGGAAGACGAGCGGGAGCTGCTGTTGTCGACGCTCGGCCGCTTGGCCAGCAGCGCGAACCGGCACCATCACCCGTCCAGCGACGACGACACCCTGTCCACCCGTGCATACAAGCGTGCGCTCGACGCGCTATGCGCGCGTGTCCACCTCGACGAGAGCCAGCGGCATCTGCTCACCCTGCGCGTGCAGGAGGGGTCTTCCTTTCGGGTGATCGGCGAGCGCCTGGGCTGCGGTCGACGGGTCGCTGAGCGGCGCTTTAAGTCGTTGATTACGCAACTTAAAGACGCCTTGCGAGACTGCGGCATCGACGGCGCTAGGGAGTCCTGAGGCCTGTAGGGAGCGCCCTCAGGGCAGCGCTCGCTAACACCGTCGCACGATCTTGCGAGCGCCTCCCGGCGATCGGTGAAGGAGCAAGTACTCGACCATCGCTGTGCTGACAGAGGCCAAAGAAAAAGAATGGGCGGGATAAGCACCACAGGAGACAACACAATGAGCAAGAAAAAACAGACTGACCCGAATGAGGTCCCCGGCGCCGTTCCGGTGCGCGTTACCGTCCACGATGTTCACGGCAGGCCGCTCGTCGCCGCCGCTAAGGTCGAGCTACGCGCACACGATCGTACCTATGCGCTCGACCAAGTGGGCGCCAGCGCCGCCTACGAAGTACACGCGCCCGAAGGCACCTACACCCTACACGTCGCGTGCGCAGCGGGGCTCTCGCCCGCACGTTCACTAGAGGTCGGGGCGGCGGGGGCCACCGCCTCGGCGTATGTGGGCGATCCGGACTGGCCGTTCTACCGCCTCGGCCAAAACACCGTGCCGTTTGAGCCGCCGGGCGATCTACTCGCTGTCTGTTTCCCCGCGGGCCAGCCGGACGCCAAGAAGGCGGATAGGATCTGCTCCAAGATCCTCAAGACGCTTCCCCTCGATCCCGCGCCTCTGGACGGGCAGAGCGGGGAGGAGGATCAACCTGCGTTCATCCAGGCGCAAGGCGCCGTTTGGACCTTCCGCTGCACCGATGATGACACGGACGCCGCGCGCGCCGAACTTCATCACGCCATTCGCAAGATAACCGGAGATCAGGCACGGATCGGCGTCCCCACCGATCTTACGCCAGGCAGCTGCAAGGTGATCGACAATCGCTTCGTCGTGCGCTTCCGCGAGGGGGTGGAGCGAGCGCAGGTCGACAAGCTGGTCGCTGAGGCCGGTGGCACGATCCTGCGCGGCTTCCGCCAGGCCCGCAACGGTTGGTTGATCGAGCTTCCTCCAGGGGACTATCGGCAGCATTTGGCGATCATCGAGCAATGGTACCAGGATGACCTGCTGGTCTACGGTGAGCCCGACATCATGGCGGAGATCACCGACGATGCCTTCCCGCAGGACGCACCGGACGATCCCACCTACGCCACCCAGGCCAACCTGACGTTGCAAAACGTCGACATCGCCTGGCAGATCCTCAACAGTGCGGATCCCGACCATACGCTCGGCCGACCTCAGATCTACATTGCCTCCCTCGATCGCGGCCTCGACACGGATCATCCTGACATCGGCGGCAACCTGACCGATGGCACCAACCAGGTGGCGCGTTGCTACGATTTCTCAGGCTTGCGCGAGTGCACGGTGGCCGGCTATACGCCGGACACCGATCACGGCATGGGCGTTTATGGGATCATCGCCGCCCGCACGGACAACAACACGGGCGTCGCAGGCATCGCCTCGAATACCCATCAGATCGTGATGGAACGCCCCAGCCTCACCGACGCCAACTACCCCGATGTGCTGCTGTGGGCCGCCGGCTTTAGCACCGGCAACAGCAGCAGCGGCTGGCCAGCGGAGCCACTCCCGAACGGCGCAGACATCATCAGCTGCTCCCACGGCAGCAACGGGCTGGCCCTCTCCGGCATCATGGACGACACCTTCCAGGACCTCGCCAACAACGGTCGAGGCGGCCTCGGCACGGTCGTGGTCTACTCCGCCGGGAACGACAACACGTTGATCACGGGCTTTCGTACCTGGGCCGCGCACCCCGACACGATCGCCGTGGCCAACTCGCTGCAGCCAGACGGTACCGGTGTCGAGCGCAAGGCGGGCACCTCGAACTTTGGACCTGAGATCGACGTGTGTGCCCAGGGCGCCGGCGCGCCTTCGCTCGATGCGTCCGGTGGCGAACAGAGCTTTGGCGGCACCTCGGCCGCCGCGCCCACGGTGGCCGCCGTGGCCGGGCTGATGCTCTCGAACGACGACTCCCTGTCGCGTGCCGCCGTGCGCGACCGCCTGCGCAACACGGCCGTGCAGATCGATGCGGCCAACACCGACCCCGTCGGGCAGTGGATCGGCGGCTTCAGCCAGTGGTACGGCTTCGGCCGCATCAATGCGGCCAGTGCCGTGTGCGGCGTCGACCCCACCGTGACCCTGGATTCGCTGAGCATCAACTTCAACGACGTGCCTGAAGGGGAGACGACGGTGCGTGCCGCTGACTTCACCGTGCAGTCCTGCGAGCCGGTCACCTTGACGATCGTCGCCGGGCCAAGCGGTCCGTTCTCGACGCCCCTCGGCATCACCGAGACGCTGGGTTTCTCGGCGGACCTCGGGCCACGGCCCGCGAAGCTCTGGCTCGCCTACACGGCCACCAACGACGGCGACACGGCGAACGGCAGCGTTACCATCGAATGGGTCGAGACCGGCCAGCAATGGACCATCCCGATCAGCGCCAATACGGTGACGCGCCCCACGGTGGCCGTCGAGCTCGTGCTGGACCAGTCCCAGAGCATGGGCTGGGCGTCGGGCCTCTCGGATCTACCGAAGCGCGTGGACGTGCTCAAGGCCTCGGTGCCACCGCTGCTCGAGGTGATTCAAGAGGACAATGCGATCGGCATCGTTAGCTTCGACCACGACGCTTACGACGTCATGCCCGTCACTGTCGCCGGCGTGCCCGTGTTCGGTGCCGGTCGCGCCGCCGCCAAGATCGCCGTAGAGGGCCATACGCCTAACCCGGCTGGCGCCACCGCCATCGGCGACGGCGTGCAGCAGGCGCAGGGCGCGCTCGCCCCGCAGACGAGCTACGACGTGCGCGCGATGATCGTGTTCACCGACGGTCACGAGACCGCCGCCGACTACATCGCCGACGTCGATCACATGATCGACGACCGCGTGTACGCGATCGGCCTCGGCACCGCCGATGTCATCCAGCCGACGGCGCTGACCGCCTTGACCAACGGCACCGGCGGCTACCTGCTGTTGACCGGCGATCTCGCCGGCGACGACTACTTCCTGTTGGCCAAGTACTACCTGCAGATCCTCGCCGGCGTCACCAACGAGGACATCGTGCTCGACCCCCAGGGATTCCTCGGCGCGCGCCAGCAACACTGCATCCCCTTCAACCTCACGGAGACCGATATCACCAGCGACGTGATACTGCTCACGCCCGCGCCGGAGGTGATCTGCTTCTCCCTGCTCACGCCCGACGGCGAGCTGCTGACCCCGAGCGTCGCCAGCGCCCTGCCAGGCACCGAGTACATCTCCGGCCAGAACACGAGCTACTACCGCATGAGCCTACCGGTACCGCTCGGCGCCGGCGCGGCGGCGGGGCAATGGCGCGCGGTGCTGGAGATTGACGATCGCGCCTACAAGCGCTACCTCAGTCGGCTCGAGAAGGAGAACTTCGCCCTCTACGAGCAAACCCTGCAGCATGGGATCCGCTATAGCCTAAACGTGCACAGCTACAGCAACCTGCGCATGCGCGCGAGTTTGGCGCAGACGGGCTACGAGGCGGGTGCCGAGATGAGCGTGCAAGCGGTGCTGACCGAGTACGGTCTACCCGTGGAGCAACGGGCGAGCGTGCACGCCGAAATCACCCGACCCGACGGTACGCAGGTGAGCCTGCCCCTGGTGGAGGAGGAGCCCGGCGTGTTTCGCACCAGCACCACGGCGACGGCGAACGGCGTCTATCGCTTCCTCCTGCGGGCCAAGGGCAACACGCTGCGCCAGCGGCCCTTCACGCGGGAGCAGATCGTGACCGGCGCCGCCTGGCACGGGGGCAACCACCCGCCGCCCACGGGCCGCGACGAACCCGATGGCGCCACCGAGCGTTGGTGCCGCTTCCTGGAGTGCTTGCTCAAGCAAGTGGAGTCGTCGCCGAAGGCGAAGGCGTGGTTGGAGCGCTGCGGCCTCGAGCCGAAGCAGCTGCAGCGATGCCTGGAGGTGCTCTGCGATCCACGGCAGACGCCGGTCGCCTCATCGTCGCCGTTCCTGCGTGCGGCCCCGTCGCTTGAGTCAGTGGCGATGCTGCGCCAACTCGTCGACGCGCTTGAGGACTAACAGCGCGCCCGGGCGCTTTCTCCCTAACTATGGATGGCCGCGACGTGCGGCCATCCGCCCGGCAGCGGCTATCGAGGGCAGTGGAGGGAGACCCAATTGCCAACGCAAGGTTGAGTCTTGTCGGGAGTTCAGCTCGAGGGTTCGCCTGTTTCGCTCAATCCTGCTTTAAACGACGGACTCCATGCCCGGGATCAGCTTTAGCAGTCCTGGGCTTTCAGTGGGCGGCCAGCGCCGCGCGCAACTTGCCTCGCAGGCGGAAGGCGTAAAGCGTGGGAATCAGCGCGATCAGTAACCCGACGCCCAGACCCTTGGCCATGAAAATCTTGGTCATGCCCGTATCGATATCGTGGCGGTGATTCCACAGCTCGACGATTTTCCCGTCCTCAACGCGGAACACATTGATGATGGGAATGTCCGTGCTGCCGAACAGGAGCTTGCCGAAGAGGGTCTCGGGCTCGTAGCGCCAGGTCCAGCGGGTGGCGACCAGGTCGCCCTCGGCGATCTGGTAGTCGAGGGAAGATGCGGACATGTCGCCGTTGTCCCAGAACTGATCGGCGATCAGCTTCTGCTCCGCGGCGGGCTCGGTCACGCCCTTGCGATCGCCGATGTCGTGGGCCACGTAGTTAGGCGCCAGGTACTGCTCGTAGCGGTCCGTGCGGTCGTTGAACCACAGGTCGTCGTAGAAGCCACGTGCCAGGGCCTTGTTGGCTTGCGTGATCGAGGCGTCGTCCGCGTTCCCCGTTGGGGCTTGGGCGTAGGCCGCCGCTGCCGTGGTGATGATCAGTACGATTAGCGCGCGCATCAGCAGCACTCCTTTTGAGCCGTGGTGGGTGAAGGGAGTGTAGCTTGATACCGCGCTTGGCTCGCCGGGTCTTCCCCTGCTCAGTCCCGCGCACGAGGGCGTGGGACTAGGAACGCAACGTGCAGGCGAAGGCGATCATCAGCTCCACTGCCAGGGCGATCTGCGCGCTAGTCGAGGGCAAGCCATCGATGATCAGGCTGAGCTGTGCCGCAGCCTTCTACGGGCATTATGTCCCGCCGTCGGGCGCTGCAATAACGCAAACGTGTGTCAGTGCACGCAGGCCGCTCGGTGGAGCAGGTAGGGTTCGGCAGTCGGGGCGATCAGCGTCGCACCCGGGACAGTCGCTCTCATACTACCGTCGCTCTCAGGTGCCTCCATGCTTCTTTCTCACCCCGTTTCCCCCACGCGTCGGCTCGGTACCCTCGCCGTGCTGGCAGGGCTGCTCGCCGGTTGTGCGCACATGGACGAAGAGCAGTGCCAGCTCGCGGATTGGCGCACGATTGGCTTCGAGGACGGCGCCCGGGGGCTCGATGCGTCCCGCATATCGAAGCACCGCGAGGTGTGCGCCCGGCATGGGGTATCGCCGGACCTGGCCGCGTACCAGGATGGCCGAGAAGCGGGTTTACGCCAGTTCTGCCGTCCAGCTAACGGCTTCGATCAGGGCCAGTCCGGAAATGCCTACCGGGGCGCTTGTCCGGCTGATCTGGAGGCGGACTTCCTGATGGGCTGGAACGCCGGGAGGCAGATCTGGGAGGTCGCGTCGGCCGTGCGTGAGGCGGAACAGCAGTTGCAGCGTAGGGAGTCGCGCTTGGCCTCGGTGAAGGAAGATGTGCAGGAGGCGGAGGCCGAGCTGATTCGGGACGGCGTGACGGCCGATCGCCGCGCCGAATTGCTCGCGCAGGTGAAGGCGCTGGCGGAGGAGCAGGGGGCGCTGGAGAGCGAGATCACCGAGTTGCTAATCGAACTCGATCGGCGCGAGGAGCGGCTGGCCTACGAGCGTGCTACAGCGCGGTGGTAGGGTGAGACGGCGACGCAAGTTGCTGCCCGCCGCCCCCACTTAGCTGCATCCTCTCCCCGCCGAGGCCGCAGGTGTTCTGCTGTTGCGGCAGCGAGGCCGCTCAGCTGACGCGCGTGATCGAGAAGCGCAGGTCCATCCCATCGATCTGCGCGCTCAGCTGATCCGGCTGTCCTTTGGCGAAGGACGTCGCCAGCACTTCGCCCGCGATGTACTGCGCATGCTCCATCGCTGCCGTCGCTAAATCGCCCTCGGCCGCGTACACCACCTCGATGCGATCGCTCACCTCCAGGCCCATCTCCTTGCGCGAACGCTGGATGCGATTGACGATCTCACGGGCGTAGCCGCCGCGGATCAGCTCCGGCGTGAGCTTGCAGTCGAGGTCCACGGCGATACGCGCGTTGGACACCGTGTTCGTGCCCGGCTTCGCCTGCTGCAAAACCTCGATCTCCTCCGTTGTAAAGGTCTCATCTTCGAGGGTGATTTCCCCCGCAGACTGCAACTTGCTGATCTGCTCGTGGCTCAAGGATCGGATCGCTTGCTGGAAGGTCTTCATGCGCTTACCCAAGCGCTTACCCAGCAGCTTGAAGTTGGGCTTCGCCACCAGCTCGATATAGGCCGACTCATCGCTGTCGTAGCCTACCTCGCGCACGTTCAGCTCCTCGCGCAGGTAGGACTCGAGCGCGCGCATGTCGTCCAGCAGGTGCGTGTCGCGACTGACGACGGTCAGGCTCACTAGGGGCGTGCGCAGGCCGATCTTCATCTCCTCGCGCTTCTGACGACCTAACAGAATCACCTGCTGCATTCGGTCGACGGCCGTCTCCAGGTCCGAACGAATGAGCGACTCGTCCGCCTTCGGGTAGTCGCATAGGTGCACCGACTCCGGCGATGGCGCCGCGCCAGCGCCTGCAAGACCCGCCAGCTGGCGGTACAGGTGCTCCGAGAGGAACGGCGTGAAGGGTGCCATTACCTTGGATAGTTCCATCAGGGCCGTGTACAGCGTCGCGTAGGCCGCCTGCTTGTCCGCCGTGTTCTCCTCGCCCCAGTAGCGCGAGCGGTTTAAGCGTATGTACCAGTTGGTCAGATCTTCGATGAAGTTGAAAAGCTGCGGCACGACGTTGTAGAGGCGGTAGGCCTCCATCTCCTCGGCGATGCGAGTCTTCAAGGTCTGCAGGCGGGAGATGAGCCAGGCGTCCAGGACGTTGTCGCTCCCCGCGTGGGTGGTGCCCGGCGACCAGCCGTCGATCTCCGCGTAGGTCTTGAGGAAGGAGAAGGCGTTGTACCAGGGCAGCAACGCGCGACGGGTCATGTCGCGCACGCCGCTGTCCGCAAAGCGCTGCTCCTCGCCGCGCACCAGCCCCGAGTTGATCAGGTACAGGCGCAGGGCGTCCGCACCGTACTTTTCCATTAGGTCGTCGGGCGGCGTGTAGTTGCGCAGTCGCTTGGACATCTTCTTGCCGTCCTGCGCCATCACCATGCCGTTGACGATCACGTTCTGGAACGCCGGCTGATCGAAGATCGCCGCCGCCAACACCGTGAGCGTGTAGAACCAACCGCGGGTCTGGTCCAGGCCCTCGGCGATAAATTCCGCCGGGAAGCCCTCCTGGAAGAGCTCCTCGTTCTCGAACGGGTAATGCAGCTGCGCGTAGGGCATCGAGCCCGACTCGAACCAGCAGTCCAGCACCTCGCTGATGCGCGCGTAGGTGCCCGCCTCGCCGTCGACCGTGAAGGTCAACGGATCGACGTGTTCGCGGTGCAGATCTGTGACCGTGACGCCCGTCGCCTCGGCCAGCTCCGCGATGGAGCCGAAGCACTTCATGCTGCCCGTCTCATCGTTGATCCAGATGGGCAGGGGCGTGCCCCACACACGGTTGCGCGAAATCGCCCAGTCGATGGCGCCCTCAAGCCACTTGCCGAAGCGGCCGTGCTTGATGTGATCCGGCACCCAGCGGATTTGCTCGTTGGCGTCGACCAGCTTCTCCTGAATGCTGGTGACACTCACGAACCAGGACGGCACCGCTAGGTAGATGAGCGGCGTGTCCGAGCGCGGGCAGAAGGGATAGCTGTGGTCGATGACGTCCTGCTTGTAGAGCGCGCCCGTGTCCTTCAGGCGGCGGATAATCCCCTTGTCCGCTTCCTTCACGTGCTGACCCTGGTAGTCCGGCACCTGGGCCGTGAACTCGCCGTTTACCGTGACCGGCGCCGCGAAGGCCGAGATGTCGTGGGCGCGCAGCACGCGGTAGTCGTCCTCACCGAAGGCCGGCGCCTGGTGCACCAGCCCCGTGCCGCTGTCGGTGGTCACGTAGTCATCGCTCACCACCACGAAGGCACCCTGCTCGCGCTGGTCCGCGAAGTAGGGGAAGACCGGGTCGTAGGCCTTGCCGACGAGAGCGTCGCCGCTTAGGCGCTCAAGGACCGTTAGACGCTCCTCGCCCCCGTAGGCCTCAAGGCGCGCCGATGCCAGGTACAGGCGCTGCTGGGTCTGCTTGTCCTCCGCCAGCACGTACTCGATATCCGCGCCCACGCAGACCGCCAGGTTGGACGGCAGGGTCCAGGGCGTGGTGGTCCAGATGGCCAGGCTCGCCCGCTCGTCGCGCAGGGGCATCAGCACCGTGACCGCTGGGTCCTGCACGTCGTGGTAGTTCGAGGTGGCCTCGAAGTTCGACAGCGGCGTGCCCAGCGCCGTGGACACCGGCATGACTTTCACGCCCTGATAGATCAGGCCCTTGTCCCAGAGCTGCTTAAAGGCCCACCACACCGATTCCATGAACCAGGGGTCCATGGTCTTGTAGTCGTTGTCGAAGTCGATCCAGCGCCCCAGGCGGGTGATCGTGTGGCGCCACTCCTTCACGTAGCGCTGAACGATCGCCCGGCACTCATCGTTGTAGCCCGCAATCCCCAGCTTCGCCACCGCCTCGTGGGCCGACATGCCCAGCTGCTTGTCGATCTCGTGCTCGATGGGCAGGCCGTGGCAGTCCCAGCCGAAGCGGCGCTGGACGTAACGACCCTGCATCGTCCAGTAGCGCGGGACGATGTCCTTCAGGGTGCTTGCCACCAGGTGGCCGTGGTGGGGCAGGCCGGTGGCAAACGGGGGGCCGTCGTAGAAGATGTACGGCTTCGCGTCGCGGGTCCGCTCGAGGCTGCGCTCGAAGGCGCCGGTGCGCTCCCAGAAGGCCAGGATGGCGTGCTCCATCTCGACGAAGGAGAAGGTGGCGGAGTCTTGGGGTTGCTCGTCGGATTGGTTATCGGATGGCGCCATGCGCTGCGGGCCTTTGGGGTCAGGGTGTTGGGAAGGGCAGCCGCCTATGGTACTGGTGGAGCGGTGGGGGCTCCAAGGTCACGGGTTTGGAGGGACCTGGGGCCATTGGTGAAGCGATGCAAGTGCGGCTAAGGCGCGCGATCTACCGGACTCTCGATGGCTCCCGCGCGATTGCGGACCACGTGAAGGTAGATTTCGGTGGTCCGGATGTCCCGGTGACCAAGGAGGGATTGGACGAGTTTGATGTCGTAGCCCGTCTCCACCAGGCGGGTGGCGAAGGAATGGCGAAACGTGTGGCAGCTCGCGCGGCGGCGAAATCCGGACGCCCGGATGGCGTTGGCGACCGCGCGCTGGACCGCCGACCGGTGGACGTGGTGGCGTCTGACAACGCCGCTGCGAGGGTCCGGCGCTAGCTGAGTAGCAGGGAACAGGAACTGCCACGGCGTGCTCTTCGCCGCCCGCGGGTACTTCCGCGCAAGCGCATCCGGCATCCAGACCTCGCCGTAGCCGCGGTTTAGATCGTAGGCGTGGAGCTCTTCGACCTCTCGGATCTGCTCTTCCAGCACCTCGTCTAGCGAGGTAGGCAAGAGTGTTGCCCGTTCGTTGCCCCCCTTTCCGTCGCGGACGGTAATTTGGCGGGAGACGAAATCCAGGTCTTTGATGCGCAGGCGTAGTGCCTCCGAGACGCGTAGGCCCGACCCGTAGAGCAAGGATCCGATGACTTTGCCGGTGCCTGTGAGTTCGGCGATGACTGCCTGGGCCTCGGCGTGGGTAAAGACCGTGGGCATGCGACGTTGGCGCTTGGCAGGGCGGTAGTCCAGGTGTCCCAAAGGGGTTCGTAGGTGGCGGTGGTATAAGAATACGATAGCGTTGAGCGCTAGGCGCTGGGTCGCTACCGCGCACTGTTGGTTCTCGGCAAGGTCGCCGAGGAACTGCTCAACCTCGGCCGGACCTAGTTCTGTCGGGTGGCGGCGATAATGGAAGCGGATGTAGCGAAGCGTCCAGTGGACGTAGGTCTTCTCGGTTTCGTAGCTCAGGCCGTTGGCGCGAATGGTCAGGCGAAGCTGGTCCATGAAGCGGGGAGGGTTTTGGGGTACGGCTGGGCGGATGTCCTGCATGATGTCCTGGGATTGGGGTCGAGGATGGAGAGTGTCGCGTGTTGCGACATTTTCCCACGCGATATAACCCGCATGCTGATGGAATTTTCGCTGTCCTCGCAGGGATTTGCGATTGGTAGGTTGTGGCCCAGGAACGTGGAAAGGTCGCGTGGGAAATTGATGCGCTTGCGCCAAACTTCGGAGACTGCAACCGAGGCCTCGTCGGTCAAAGCTGTCGGCAGGTCAGAGTGTTAGTAGCTCACTTGCGGAAAACCAGCCTGGGATTACGTCGCGTGGGAAATTGTCGCGGTGTCGATAGAATTGGCTGTTAGGCTGCAATGAACGGTCGCAACGTGGCTCTGGTTGGGTGTATTGCCGTGGTGGCAGTCATTGCCCTTGCTGTGGCCTCGCATATCCGCACTAGAGTGAGTTGGTACCACGTTGGGGATACGCTCTACGTGGACAATCTGCTGCTCACTTGCTTTGCGGGGACACCGGTATACACCCGTAGATCCGGGCCAATCGGCATTGATGTTAGCGAGCCGATTTTCTCTAGGCTAGAGGTGTATCTTGCGTGTATAGCGGCCGAGCGATTCGAGGATAGTGCTCTTGAGGAGCGTGCTCTCATAATAGGCGAGGGTTCGGAAATGCCGACCCTGGTCCGATTGGTTGACCGGCACAGCTGGTGTAGGCACCCCAACTTCTCACCTACACAACGGAACCACTGCCGCACAGCAAACCAGAAGGCCGTAGACTGGATGCTGCACCGTGGGGCTGAGATCAGTCCGGCAAATGGATGTGTTTTTCTTCTTGGGGCGTTTCGTGCCCTTGATACCGAGATGTTTGCGTTTCTGCTGTCCCGAGGTGCGGATCCTAAGTGGACTTGTAGGAACGCGCTTGTATCGGACGCTCCCATGACGGTGATTGAGGCGCTCGAGTCGCTCCTTAGCGAATATCGGATGCCGCTGGACGAGGAGGAGGAATGGTCGCTATCCCCAGATAATGATAAGGCCTACGTGGATATGATCGAGTCGGCCAGGAAGTACCGAGATGAAGCGTAGCAAGGGTGGCAGTTCCCGGAAGGTGACGTGCCTGAAGATCATCGCGTTGCAGCCTAACCCGGCGTACATGGACTCCTCCCGCAAGTGGCAGTCGAGCTTTTTGGATCTAGGCGTAGACAGAGAAGCGGCTGCAGTCGTACATCCGGCCTGTTGATGAACCGCGTTGCCCAGTTGCCTTAGGGCTTCAG